>JABDAY010000017.1 GCA_013288895.1 Chlamydiota bacterium
ATGAGGAGTGGAAAGCAAAACTCACTCAGGAGCAATATGAAGTTCTCCGCAAAAAAGGGACAGAGCCCCCTTTTTGTGAGGCGTATTATAATTTCCCTCAAGAACCAGGGATCTTTGTTTGCGCCGGCTGCGGCCTTCCCCTTTTTAGTTCCGACGGAAAGTTCACTTCAGAATCAGGTTGGCCCAGTTTCTTTACTCCCTTTTATCTAGAAAACATCACTTATAAATCTGATTTTGCCCTCGGCTACAAAAGGATAGAAATCCTCTGCAGCCGGTGCGACGGACACCTGGGCCACGTTTTCCCAGACGGCCCTCCCCCCACCGGCTACAGATACTGCGTCAACTCAGCCTCTTTGACGTTCGTCAAACGATGAACTATGAACGCTGAACTGAAGAAAGAAAATTTCTTTATCGCGGCAGCGATTATTGATGCCGCGATAAGGAAAAAGCAATGCTACAATGCGTTTTCAATTCCTAGGGAATAGGCGTAGGGGGCATTTCCATCAACACCTCCGGCGTCAACATCAGCATTCCATGTCATCACGCCATATAATCCCATGCTAGCAGCCCACGCGGTTAATTGGGTTGCATCACTAAGAGTCAAGTTATCATTCTGATCATCAGGCCCGATCATCAACCCTAAGGTGATCTTGCCTGCCGGAATGCCCCAATTATTGATGTAATAATTGATATCGTATTGGATTTGCGTGAAGTAATTATAGGGACTGTTGCGGTATTGTTGGTCAAAGCAAGGCAAAGGGTATCGAAGTTTTCTACATCAATTGCGGAAACTGAATAGGAACTAACTATGATATTGTTAGAAATAAGCGCAGTGGAAGACCCTGCGTTGTTTGCGAAGTAGAGACCGGCTGCAGTGAAGCCCCCCATAGATATCGTGTTGTTTAAAATGCTTGAAGAGGAGCTAATCTCAGAGTTGACGGAGATCCCTGATGACGAAAGCCCTGTAGAAGAAATTTGATTATTCGAGATGGTTTCAGTATTTAAGCCATTGGTAGAGATGCCAGAGGAATAGTTAGCTTCTATCGTATTGCCAGAGATGAAGGTGGTATCATTGGGCGCGGATGCTTCATTGTAGATTCCGGGTAGATTAAAGCTAGTAGTTGAAATGTTATTGCCCAGCATTTGCGTTGTAAGTAAACCTGTTGAGTTGGTGGATTGTGCATAGATTCCAGAACTGTTGCTATTAGCAGTAATGGTGTTGTTATTTACGGTGGCATGCACGACATTGGTAGCTCCTGCTTGTACAAGAATGGCTCCATGACCATCACCTCCTAATGCAGAAACTGTATTACCTGAAATAACAGTATCGATTAAAGCAGATTCTCCAAGGATCCATATAGCTCCAGAAAAGCCACCCCCCACAGCAGAGATGTTATTGTTAGTAATGGTTGGATAGATCGTGGAAGTGAGTAATCCATCTACTCCATTTCGAAGAAAGAAAGTATTGTTAAAACTAGACGCTGTATTTCCTGAAATAGTGGTAGTTAGGGTGTCTGTCAAAATAGTCTGAAGAGAAATTGCTGGCGCTTCAGAGGTGATTTGATTATCCGTAATAAGATAAAGCCCTCGTCCAATTATTGAAATTCCTCCTGCACCGCCCCCGTTTGAAACATTAATAATATTATTGTGGATGTTGCCCCCATTGGATGAGTACGTGCCAGCTACAACATCACCACCTGTAATTGCGGCATAGATGACATTGCCAACGAGATTAAAGCCTCCGACTTCACAATTGTCTGCTAAGGAGACAATTACGTTAGATCCGCTTGTATTTGTAAGGGAAGGAAGATTGCTTGTTGAGGCAGGGACAGTGACTGAGCCCAAGGTAGTCTGGAACGTATTAGGTATTCCCGAACTTAAGAGGCGTTGATTGTCTACAAGAGTGATCCCTTGATCAAGGCCTTTGGTTGTGCCGTCACCTGGGAATACATAGATAATGTTGCCAGGTGCCGAATTATTTTCAGCTAATAGTAGAGTTGGGTAGGGGCTTTCATAAGTGCCATTAGAAGAGCTTGTGTTGTTAACGAATATGAAGTAGTAGGGGAGCCCTGTCAGGGGATCTATCGCTACAGAGATAGGATCAAATATTTTTGTTTTTCGGTATCTGTCTACAACAATGATCTCTTGTCTATCCACATCTTGCACGAGCCTTTTGGCTAAGAAATGGCACTCACTGCAATTCTGGAGTTTTTTATTTCTTGAGGGGTTCTGCTTAGGGCCAAGAGGGATGTTAATCCCGATACTTCCTTGGAAATTTTCATGAAAACGGCTGTCATAGGAGTTGATGACTTCTAAAGAGAGATATGGCCCAATTTGAGCTCCAACGCGAACCTCTCCTCCAATCGACTGTTTTGAGTCACGTACGTAATAGTAAGGGCCCGCTGCCGCATAGAGATCGACGTTTCTGCTTTTTATGAAGTGAAAGGCTGCCTCACCATTCACGCCTGACATGGCGTATTCTACCTTGCCTGTTGTGGTAAATGTTTCTCTAATAAGCATCTCATTGCCGGCAAAAGAATCGAATCCTAGAGAGCTTGTAGTATTCTTATCATAGAAAGAGCTTTTCTTTGCGCCTACAGGCAAGTAGCCGTTTGCTCTAAAGTCCCAGCTGGCTCCGAGCGTCTCTAGCCCCAATCCTATTTGGTTGTAATGCTCTCTTTTGGTATTTCGGTAATCGTAATAGACATTCGCTCCATACACTCTACAATCTGCAAGTGTTCGAACGCCGATTCCCGCATTTGCCGCAAACTTGCCATTATCAAAAACATGCCCACGGAAATCCAGGAATGGGACAACAGTCGCACAATCTGGATCTGTCGCTAAAAAAGCTGTAAAGCTGGTGTATCCTTGGTTATATCCTACACCCCCTGCTTCAATATGACGTACGCTTGCTCGATAGTGTTCTGTGCTCTCTGTAAAAGCCATAGAAGTAAAACAAACTAAAGAACTAGTAAGCATTCTGAAAGAGTAACGCATGCATTCTCCTGGATTTTCTTGTCTACATAGGCAATATAATCATTTGCCATTTTTAGAAAAACAAATTTTATTGACATTTTTTTTAGAGATACTATCATGGAATTTTTAAATAAAAAGTGATCGAAAGGTTAGCATGTCAAAATGTAAGAATAAATTGATCCTGTTATCGATAAGACACAAATATGAAAAGATTATTGCATATCATAGCTTCTCCCCGCGAAGATGAGTCGCGTACTTTGCAGGTGTCAGAGACCTTTCTTGATGCATTCCAGGCGAGCCATCCTAACTGGGTGTTTGATGAATTAAATCTCTCCAAAGAAGAGCTCCCTCCTCTCGGCATGAAAAGTGTGAGTGGCAAATATATCCTTTTAGGGGGGAAAGATCTGTATGGGAGGATCAAAGAGACTTGGGTGGAAATTGTCCAGCATATCGAGCGCTTTAAAACGGCTGACCTCTATCTGATTAGCGCCCCCATGTGGAATTTTAGTATTCCCTACATGCTCAAGCACTACATCGATCTCATTGTCCAGCCAAAGTATCTATTTCGTTATAGAGAAGATGGGAGTACAGAAGGGCTAGTCAAAGATAAAAAAATGATTGTGATCACTAGCCGCGGAGGGCAATATACGGGCAATATGAAGGGATATGATTTTCAAGAGCCTTATTTGCGGTGCGTCTTCGGCTTTGTGGGCATTACGGATATCTGTTTCATTAATGCTGAACCTATGGATATGGGCGAAAAGGTGCAAAAAGAGAAGATCGCCGAAGCCCAAGAAATAGCCAAAGAAGCTGCGAAGGGGGCATAGATGCCCAGAGATATTCCCGTCGGCAATGGAAATGTTTTAATCCTTTTCGATAAGAATGGGATTTTAAGAGAATTGTTCTTTCCTCACGTAGGCGAAGAAAACCACACGAAGGGGGAGCCTTTTCGCTTTGGTGTCTGGGTAAATGGCCAATTTAGCTGGATTCCCGATGGGTGGGAAGTGAAGAAAAATTATCTGGATGATACCCTAATCACCGATGTCGAGTTCATTAAAAATGATTTGCGGATTGTAGTGAATGATCTGGTTGATTTTGAGGAAAATATCTATTTAAAAAAGCTGACGGTGGTGAATCTTGGGAGTGATGAAAAAGAGGTGCGTCTTTTCTTGGCTCACGATTTTCATATCTACGGCAATGATATTGGAAATACTGCCGCTTTTATGCCTGAAAACCAGAGTTTGATCCATTACAAAGATGAACGTTATTTTCTGATGAATGTCTTTGCCAATAACAAGTTTGGGATTGATCGCTTTGCAACTGGCAATGCGGGAACTTGGAAAGACGCAGAAGATGGCGATTTAAGCGGCAACCCCATCGCACAAGGAACGGTCGATTCTGCCATTGGAATCCCTTTAACTTTGCCCCCCAAAGGAATAGAAACCTGTTATTATTGGATGGGGATGGGGAAAAGCTGGGAAGAGGTAAAAGCATTAAACGAATTCGTTAAGAAAAAAACTCCCGAAGAGATCATCAAGCGGACGGGAGATTATTGGAAATTGTGGGCTGATAAAGAAAAACTCAACTACAAGCTTCTCCCTGAAAAAATTGGGCGCCTTTATAAAAGAAGCCTCCTCATTTGCCGCACTCAAATCAATAACTGCGGCAGTATCATTGCAGGCAACGATTCTGATGCGATCCATTTTAATCGAGATACCTATAGCTACATGTGGCCCCGAGATGGAGCGCTGGTTGCCTACGCCCTTGATTTAGCCGGCTATGAAATGACCCAGTTCTACCGCTTTTGTGCAAGAATCTTGGAAAAAGATGGCTATTTTCTCCATAAATATACCCCTTCCGGTTCCTTGGGAAGTTCGTGGCACGCTTGGCAGAAAGATAAAAAAGGGCAAATTCCCATTCAAGAAGATGAAACAGCCCTTGTGATCTGGGCCTTGTGGAACCATTTTAAAATCTTCAAAGATGTCGAGTTCATCCGTTCCCTTTACATTCCGTTTATTAAAAAAGCTGCCGATTTCATGATGAATTATCGCAACTTAAAAACGGGTCTTCCCCTTCCCAGCTTCGATCTCTGGGAAGAGCGGCAAGGGATTTTGACTTTCACAGCCTCAGCCGTTTACGGCGGGCTAATAGCTGCAGCGAATTTTGCTGAAGCGTTCGGAGAAACAAGTCTTGCCGATGATTATCGACAAGGGGCTAATCACATGCGCGAGGGAATGGAGAAGTACCTCTATTTGCCAGATAAAAATAGATTCGCCCGGATGGTCAATTTCCACAAAGATGGATCTGTGGAAGTGGACGCGACTATCGATGCCAGTTTGTACGGGATTTTTGCTTTTGGGGTCTATCCACTCGATGATGAAAAAGTTAAAAGCACCATGAACCAGATCTTCGAGAAACTAGAAGTGAATGGGGGGATAGCCCGTTATGAAAACGATTCCTACTATCGAATCAACGATCAAGCTCCAAGCAATAGTTGGATCGTCACGACTTTGTGGAAAGGGCAATACCTCATTGCGCTCGCCAAAACAAAAGAAGAGCTCGACAAGTCTTTACCAATTTTAGAGTGGGTGGCAAACCACGCCTTGCCAAGCGGCGTGCTACCCGAACAAATCAACCCTCAAACAAATGAACCTCTATCTGTCTCCCCCTTAACCTGGAGTCACGGAACATACATAGCGACCGTGCAACAATATCTGAACAAACTCAAAAAAGTTTGTCCGTAAAATTTTTTTTCTGTTACAACAGATATTTAAACGAAAACCCTTGGAAATATTGGTATGCTACAATGCAAGAATAAACTGATCCTGTTATCGATTTTATCTCTTGTGTCGGGAGCGGTTGCTGAGGATTTGTCCGTTGCTGAAATGCTGTTCGGGGAAGAAAAACCTGAAGAGGTCTTTGTTACACCTGCACCTCCACCCAGCTACGTAGAGTGGGAGGGTCAGCCCAAGCGTCTTTCTGTCCGCTATACTAGTCCGGATGGTATTGGGTACAAGTCTGGATATTCGACGTTGGAGGGATTTTTTTCCTCGATATTTCAAGATGCGTGGGTCCCTTTTGCAGATATACGGGGCCATATATTTGATGACGGAAGGACGGCTGCCAATGTGGGGCTAGGGTTGCGGTATCTCACTTGCTCTCATGTGTGGGGGATTAATGGCTACCACGACTATCGCGGCACCGTCCACAAACATTACAATCAAGCTGCTGCCGGATTGGAAATGTTAGGCGATGTCTGGGATGTGCGCGTGAATGGCTATCTTCCTGTAGGACACAAACAAAGTCGTTTGTATCACACCAAGTTTAAAGATTTTGAAGGCAACTCTATGTACCTTCGTAGCAAGCAAAATTTCGCAATGAAAGGGGGGAATGCAGAAGTAGGAGCACATGTCGATCATTTTGATTCTGTTCCCTTATATTTTGCTGCAGGACCCTACTATTTAACAGGCAAAGGGGGCTCCACATGGGGAGGGGAGTTTAGAGTTGCGGCGGACTTCTTTCATCGCTACCTGCGCTTAGAGGGCAATACCTCCTATGATCATTACTTTAAATGGATTGGACAAGGGCAAATTAGTATCAACCTTCCCCTTGGAAAAGGAAAGAGGGAGGAATGTTCCTCCTCATGCGACATCAACATATACACAAGAAGTGTGCAGCGCGTTGACCGCAATGAGATCATCGCTGTAGGCACGCGCCATCCCGTTACAGAAGCGATCAACCCCGCAACCAAAGATCCCTACTTTTTCGTCTTCGTCAACAACACCAGTTCCTCTCTTGGAACATATGAAAGTCCTTACCCCTCTCTTGCCCTTGCCCAGACAAATTCTGGACCAGGTCAGATCATATATGTTTTCCCCGGCGACGGCTCTACAAGAAACATGGATGCGGGCATCACATTGCAAAATTCTCAAATGTTTCTCGGCGCATCTACGATCCATCCAATAGTAACAACGCTGGGCAATGTTTCTATCCCTGCATTAGCTTCTACTATGCCTTCTATAACGAATACAACTGTAGCTCCGGTTATTACTCTGGCAAACAACAACACAGTCTCGGGTTTTTATATAGAAAACAATACTAGCAACGGCATATTCGGAAGCGGCGTTATAAACTTTGTAGCTACGCAAAATCAGATTGTCGGTGGTGGTGTAGCGACGGGCACAGGCGAAGGGATATTGCTGACAGATATTTCAGGTCAAGTTACCATTAATGACAATTTACTTTCTCAAGCCTCTCCTCAGACTGTTTCAGGCTCCGCTATTCATATCTTGCAGACCTATGCTCAATGTAATGCAAGCTTTGATAATGACACGATTAACTGCCAATTCATAGGTCAACCTATTGATGGAATTTTTGCAGATTTAAGTGGCACCGGTTCGATTGGAACCCTGAGTGTAACAAACACCACTCTTACAAATATTAACTTAGGATTATCTACACCAGATGTAGGAATAGAGGCTTCTCTTTTAGGTGCGAGCTCTATTTCTAATGTGATTGTTTCTAATTCGACTCTTAATAACTGGAATAGTGGGATAGAATTTGATTTGCCGGATGTGGGATCGATCACAAATATCACAGTGGCAAATAGCAATATCTTTGGTGGAGGGTTGGGGACTTATGGCCTTTATGCTAATCTCACAGGGAGTGGTTCTATTGCAAATCTGGCAGTGTTAAATAGCAGCATACTATACAACTTTCAGCCTGGGGCAGCGGGACTTTATGTTGCCTCGACAAGTTCTGGTGGAATCTCGAGCTTATCAATTCAAAATTGTGAATTAAATTTTAATAACTATAATCTATTTCTTGGACTTACAGGTACTGGCGGTATTGAAAATTTAAGCATAATGAATTCCAACTTGAATAATGGTCGATCAGCTAATATATTTGCTAATGTGCTCAACACTAGTTTTATTACAAATTTCACTATATCAAATTGCAATCTAAACTACGGTGGAGTCTATGATATATTAATTGCTATGACTGGTACTAGTGCAATTGCAAATTTGAGTGTTTCAAATTGTAATATGAACTATTCCTCAAACATAGGCGCATATATCGAGATGGCAGGTACTAGTAATATCATCGAAAATCTGACTTTTTCTAATTGTAGCTTAAGTAATTCACTCGAGGGTTTATATGTGCAGATACCTTCTGGATGTTCCATCACAAATCTTGCCATATTAGACTGTATCCTCAATAATAATTCACAGTATGGTATATACATCCCTTCTCTTCCCAATACGCCCGCATATCCTATACAAAATATGACTGTTTCAAATAGCAGTTTTTCCGGTAGTCCTTCTTGCGTATATATTACAGGTGGTTCAATCGAGAGCTTTGACTTTACAAGTTGTAATTGTGCAAGCAATGGGTACGGTCTGTTTTTGAGTAATCAAGCCATTAATAACTTCAATATGTCAAACAATGTTTTCACGCAAAATTCAAGTTCTTTAACTTTAAATTGTAGTACGCCAAATGGCGTGATAGCGAATAATCAATTCAACTATTCTCTGAGGGCTTTACAGATTGAACCAAATGTACTAGGTTCTAGCTCGTTATCAATTTTGAATAACACATTTGCAGGTCCTGTTGAGGCTGTTTTGGGCTATGCAGCCAACGTCTTCCCAACAGCTGGCACGCTCTGTGTAGATTTTGTGGGTAATACGGCAACTCCTGTAGCAATTGGAAGTTACGATCCATACTACTTTAATGGATTGACTGCACCCATTAGCCTCACCGCAGAATCGACCCAAGCTAATAACGTAGGGCAAATCAAGACAACCGGCACAGTTACAGTTGGAGGTTGCAGTCTGTGACATATCAACGAACATTGAAAAATAAGAAGAGTTATTATTCTCTTCCTGCGCTTGAGGAGAAGGGGGTAGGCAAGATTAGCCGTTTGCCTGTGTCTATTCGGATAATCTTAGAGTCTTTGCTCCGCACGGGAGATGAGGAAAAAATTAAACAGCTTGCAAATTGGAATCCAAAAGAGGAGGGGGATATCCCCTTTGTTGTTTCTCGGGTGATTTTGCAGGATTTTACGGGTGTTCCTTTGATTGTTGATTTGGCGGCGATGCGGGATGCTGTGGATGATCCTACGATTATTGAACCTCAGGTTCCGGTGGATTTGGTGGTGGATCATTCTGTTCAGGTGGATAAGGCGGGGACGGATGACGCTTTTATGTTTAATCTTAAGATAGAGTTTGAGCGCAACAAGGAGCGGTACACCTTTCTAAAATGGGGACAGGATGCTTTTGAAACATTTCAAGTGGTTCCCCCGGGGATTGGGATTGTCCATCAGGTGAATTTGGAAAATATCGCTACAGTTGTGATGGAAAAAGAGGGGGTTTTATTTTTTGATACACTCGTTGGGACCGATTCTCATACGACGATGATCAATGGCCTTGGCGTGCTTGGGTGGGGAGTGGGAGGAATTGAGGCGGAGGCCGCGATGCTCGGTCAGCCTGTATCCATTTCCATTCCTGAAGTGATTGGTGTACTTATGGAGGGAAAGCTTCAAGAAGGGGTCACGGCAACTGATTTGACTTTGCGTGTAACGGAGCTTCTAAGAAATGAAAAGGTGGTGGGGAAGTTTGTGGAGTTTTTTGGGGAAGGTGCTGCAAGCCTTTCTGTTGCTGATAGGGCAACCATTGGCAATATGTCGCCAGAATATGGCGCGACAGTGGGGTTTTTCCCCTGCGATGAAAAGACTTTGGATTATCTAAGGATGACAGGAAGGGAGGAGGGGGATATTGCGCAAGTGAGGGAATATTTAGAGGCGCAAAAAATGTTTGGAATCCCGCGAAAAGGAGAGGTTGATTATACGAAAGTACTACCTCTTGATCTTTCTAGCATCCGCCCTTGCGTTGCCGGCCCCAAAAGGCCTCAAGACAGGATCGAACTGACTGAGCTTAAACACAAGTTTAACGAGACGTTGAAAAGCGGGTATGGAAAAATTGAAAAGTCTCCTAAAATTGCGATTCATGCTGATGGGCATTTCTCCGTAGACCAGCACCGGGAAATGGGAGGCAAAGAGGAGATGGAAAATGACACCTCCAGCCTGAAGTGGAGCGAATCTGAGATGGTTGAAAACCGCCCCTTTAATGAAGCTACTTCAAACCCGGGTTATATTAAAGGATCTCTCTCTGATGAAGTATTGGAGCATGGTTCCGTTGTCATTGCAGCGATCACAAGTTGTACAAATACGAGTAACCCTTCGGTGATGCTTGCAGCCGGACTCCTTGCAAAAAAGGCAGTAGAAAAAGGATTAAAAATTAATCCCCTTGTTAAAACTTCCCTTGCTCCTGGATCTCGGGTAGTAACCGATTACTTAGCAAAGACAGGTCTTCAAAAATACCTCAATGACCTCGGTTTTCAGCTTGTGGCTTATGGATGCACAACGTGTATTGGCAATAGCGGCCCCCTGGACGAGAGGATTGAAAATGCGATTAAATCCTATGATCTTATAGCTGCAAGTGTGCTGAGCGGCAATCGCAATTTTGAAGCGCGGATTCACAGCGCTGTGAAAGCAAACTTCTTAATGTCGCCGCCGCTAGTCGTGGCATTTGCCATAGCAGGAAGGGTGGATATTGATTTGACCAAAGAGCCTATTGGCAATGGGAAAGATGGAAAACCTGTCTATTTGCGCGATGTTTGGCCCTCTTCTAAGGAGATTGAGGATGCCGTAGCTCAGGGTCTCGAGCCTCAAATGTTTAAAAAAAGATACGCCAACATTAAAAAAGACAATCCCGTTTGGGAAGAGATTAAAACGACTAAAAGCGCTTCTTATAAATGGGATTCGAAAAGCACCTACATTCAAAAGCCCCCTTATTTTGAAGATTTTAGTTTGGATCTTCCTCCCCACAAAGAATTAAAAAATATGCGCGCCCTTGCCCTTTTTGGCGACTCTGTCACAACCGATCATATTTCTCCTGCCGGCGCATTTAAGGCAAATTCCCCTGCCGGAGAATATCTCCTTTCAAAAGGGGTGAAAGAAGCAGATTTCAATAGTTATGGTTCTAGAAGGGGCAATCATTTTGTCATGATGCGAGGGACTTTTGCAAATGTCAGGATCATGAATAAAATGGCAGATGGAAAAGAGGGGGGCTATACAAAACATATGCCCGATAAAAAACTCATGACCATTTTTGCGGCCTCAGAAGAATACGCAAAAACAAAAACGCCCCTTGTTGTTTTTGCTGGGAAAGATTACGGGATGGGAAGCTCGCGCGATTGGGCAGCAAAAGGGACCCTTCTTTTAGGTGTTCACGTCGTTGTTGCCAGAAGTTTTGAGAGGATTCACAGAAGTAACCTGATTGGGATGGGGGTCTTGCCTCTCCAATTTTTAAATGATGAATCATGGGAGAGCTGTGGCATTACAGGAGAAGAGGTATTTACCCTGAACGGCCTTGAAAAAGAAATCACCCCGAAACAACATGTCACTTTAGAGGTAGAAGGGAAAAAACCCATAAAGCTTATCACTTGCATTGATACTCCAACAGAAGTAGAATATTACAAAAACGGCGGAATTCTACCCTATGTCTTACGAAAAATTATCAGAGATCGAAAAGCTTGAGACCAAGTCGAGATTAGCCTGGTGGAATGTGTCCACCCTTGGAGAAGAACAATATGAGCAAGAGCTTAAAGATACAGAAATTGCGCTGAGGAAACTCTTTTCCTCCAAAGAAGACTACGCAAAGTTAAACCTAAAAAACCGGGAAGGGGTCCTCCTCCAGTTTCGCTTTAAAGAGAACCAAATACCCGAAGAACTTATCGTTGCCATCGTGACTGCCGAGGTAGAGATTGAATCGATCTATACCAATTTTAGACCCCAAATAGATGGCAAGAATGTTTCAAATAACGAGCTTAAAAATATTCTCTCGGAAAGCACCGATCCCATTCTTCGCAAGAAAGCTTGGGAAGCATCGAAAGAGATAGGGGAGAAGGTAGAACAGAAAGTTTTGCACCTCATAGAGCTCCGCAATCAAGCGGCACGTGTTGCGGGATTTACCGATTTTTATCAAATGCGCCTGGAGCTTCAGGAGATCGATCAGGAAAAACTCTTTGAGCTTTTAGCACAATTGGACGAGCTCACCTCCCCCATCTGGAAAAAATACAAGTCTACTCTTCCCGGAGTTTATCCTTGGGATTTTAGCGACCCGTTTTTTCAGGAAGCCCCTAAAGGGAAAATCGATTTTGACCCATTTTATAAAGGGAAAGATGTCGTAGCCATCAGCCAGCAATTCTATCGTGACCAAGGCTTTGATGTAGAAGATATCCTTGCTAGGTCAGATCTGTTTGAGCGGGAGAAAAAAAGTCAGCACGCCTTTTGCACATGTATCGATCGGGGCCAAGATGTCCGTATCCTTTGCAACTTGAGAGATAACGAGTTTTGGATGTCGGTTCAGCTTCACGAACTTGGCCATGCTATCTACGATAAATATATCGACCAGAAATTGCCCTATCTTCTCCGCTCTCCCGCTCACACTTCTACTACCGAAGCCATAGCGATGTTCTTTGGCAGATATAGTAAAGACCCTTCATTCTTAAAAGAATATTGCGGGGTTTCCATTGCCCCTCATCATGATACAGCAGCTGGTTTACTTGTCTTTGCCAGATGGGTTCTCGTGATGACCCATTTTGAAAGGGCGATGTACCAAACAAAAACCGACTTGCGCACTCTCTGGTGGGATCTTGTTGAAAAGTACCAATCGATCAAAAGACCCCCTTACAGGCACAAAGCTGATTGGGCCTCCAAGCTTCACCTTGCTTGCGCCCCTGTCTATTACCAAAATTACATCCTCGGCGAAATGACAGCCAGTCAGCTCAAGGCCAAACTCCCGATCAATCAGTTCATCTCCAAGCTATTTGCCCTCGGCGCCTCCCACCCCTGGGACAAAACCATAGAGCTCGCCACCGGAGAGCCACTAAGTGCAAAGTATTTTGCAGCGGATATAACTTTTTGAAGATGGGGAAGAAGATCGGGCACGCGGGCACGGGCACGGGCATGAAATCCGGAAAGAAAAGAAGCCTTAACCTCTTCCCTCTTTCGTGCCCGTGCCCGTGCCCGCGTGCGTGCCCGATCTTTTCTTTCTTCAAGCTGCTCTTAATGCTTCGTGATAAGGTTTGAGTGCAGTCTTCCACCTCGGGATGTAGGTTCCCATGTTTTGTATATGGGAGGTATTGACAACTTCGAAGAGGGTTTTGATGTTTGGGCCAAGCTTGTTAAGCATCGACGAATTGAAATAGGCTTGTGCATAGGTGTAGGTATCGGAGTTAAGGATTTTTGCTCTGGGATCGACCAATTTAGAATTAATTAGGTGTTCGATACATTTTTGTGCATTGGCTTCGTTTGCATGAGTTTGGAAGATAATGAGTTGGTAGCGGGTGTTTTGCAGGCCGACAAAGGGAGTGAGGTTCATGATCCTTGAAACGCCGCTAAAGCCGTTTTGGTAGGTGAAACGGAATGGTGTGGGGTCCTCGATGAGGACATAAAGATGGGAGGCTCGTCCTGTCTTTGATGATGCTTCAACATTGGGCATGTTATTGACCTTTAACGAGCACATAGGCGGAATAAATAATTTTGATGAGGTGTATTTTCTTCCGTTGACGGATACCTCTACAAACTGCCTATCCAGATCGAAATAAACGCTCTCGATCTTGTGATTCATTAGAAGGACGATATTTGTTTTAGAGATCAGTTGTAAAATGTGGCTCATTAGCTCATAACAACCTTGAGAGGGGTAATATTCTCCTCGGATAGGTGTGTTTTGGTTGGCAAGAGTGCCGAGCGGGTCATTTAAGGGGACCATTTTGCATCCAATATACTCTTCAAGAAAGTTTTTTACGCTAGGATTAGAGCCAATTTGGTGGCAGCCCATATCTGCATGGGCAACTCCGCAGATATCGATGCTTTTCCAAGCCCCGCCGCATTGATTAGATTCCTCAACGATTAAGACCCTTTTGCCCATATTAGCTTGATATAACGCTTCGATTAAAGGAATGGGGCTGGATCCTACAAAAACACAATCAAAATCTGCTGTGATCGCAAAAACAGAGACTTGCAAAAAAACAAAAAATAAACGCAATACAACCACGTTTCCCTCCGATTTCAAGAAAAACGCAGCATAAAAGATTAAAAATAAATGCGCTACTTTGTTTTTAGTGGATCACAACACGCGACAACTTCCCAAGTCCCCTTTACAAATCGATTAAGATTTGCTTCTATTAATTCGAGAGTAGCAGGGTCTTTATGCGCTGCTTGAGTAACGAGTGCAGAAACTACGATCTGATCTCCTTCCTCATGAACTTCATAGGGGGTTATATTGAGAAGGGAACCATCTTCCATGGGTAGTGTTAAACCATTAGTCCCAATGGGCCCATCAGATCGGGGGAATGTGCCACGCCAAGTAGTTGTGACCGCAGAATTAGGAGCTGGGTGTAGAGAAAAGCTGTCTTCTTCAGGAATGGAAAAGTTATCGCATTTAGATGAAAAATGAAAAGATTTGACAGAAAACTTATGCAGAGTTCCTTTATCATCGCGTGCAATAACCTTATGGGGTTGAGACACAGCAGTATTATCGACAACCTCACTGACTTTTACAGGTACAGATGTAAATTGCTCTGGATACTTTTCTTGAAAATGTTTAACCAGAGAGGCGGCAGCGTCTGGTGAGAATCTTCCATCGCAAAAAATTTCAAGAACATGCAGACCTTCCGTTTGTTTAAGCAGAGACTTTTGTGTGACATCTGAGAGCTTTATTCCAGCGTAAGGAATGCCTGCTCTATCCAAAACACCCTTCAGTTGCACAATTTTTTCTCCGTTTGTAGAGCAGTATATTCTGCTGGTTTTTTCAAAAACTTTCTCTCCAATTTTTTCATTTAATCCGAGGCAAAAATTAACACCCTTCTTCATTTGTCTCCAAAACAATATTTCTGGCTTAGGGAGTAGTCTTTTAGGAGCATGCGTGTGCATTTCTCTCGGGTGATTAACACTCATTAGAAGTGGGGAAGATCCCTTGAAGTTAAGAATATGAAAATGGAAATGAGAAACACCGCTAGATGTTGGATCTTCAGGAGGAGAAAAAATTTCCTGTAGGCTAAGGAGGGATTTTCCCAAGCTAGTCTTGTTTGGGCCAGGAGGTTGAGATTCTGGATTTTCCCGATGGTGGATGCAAACGACGCTGTCTTCAGAGCCAGGAGGGAGAGTTAATAGTTTGCGTACACTTTGGATGAGGGCAGAAAATCCCCCTGCGTAACAGTAGGGTTTAGGTGGGGGTGGGGGGTCATTGGGTTTGGGCATAGGAGAACCTCCCGCATTCACACAATGTGCCGCAGATTCACCGTCTGACCTTCTGTCTTTACTTGTGAATACAAAAAATTCTCTCGGTTTTTTCTGTTGCGGTTGCATAGGTCTATGGTCAGTGGTGTGGATAGCTCGTGTTGCTAATGCGGTTAGGCTTTTAGTGTTTGCAGCTAAAGCGGGACGGACAGTTGCGGTTGAATGGGTTAACGTCTTGCAAAGTAAACGGACACTGGCGCTCATGATGTTTCCTCCGGTAAAAGTCGAGAGTATATCCTTCATGAGCTTTATTGAAAAGATCAATTCTTTATTTAATCTTCATACCCAATTAAGTTGTTTTTTGTTATCCTCTAGTCATGGTCCGTTCTATGCCAAAAAGTTGCCTCTGCTACAGCTCAAAACCTTATGAAGATTGTTGCGAGCCCTACCATTTGGGTCTTGAGCCTCCCAATGCTCTTGCTTTAATGCGTTCCCGCTACTGCGGGTATGCCAAATGCAACGTCGATTATATTCAACGGACACAAACGGCTCCGATAAACAAATCTGAGACTCTAGCTTTTTGTAAAAATACCCAATTTACTGGCCTAACCATCCATTCATTCCAGGACGGACAAGAGGAAGCATTCGTCACATTCACCGCCCACCTCAAACAAAACGGTGCCGATGCCAGCTTCAAAGAGAAAAGCCGTTTCCTCAAGATCCATGGTTGCTGGCGCTATGTAAGTGCAGAATAAAAGATCGGGCACGCACGCGGGCACGGGCACGGGCACGAAAGAGAAGAGAGCTTAAGCACTTCCCTCTTTCGTGCCCGTGCCCGCGTGCGTGCCCGATCTTCTTCTCTTCTGGATTTTAAGCTGGAGGTTAAATTTAACCTCTAATATATAGAAGATATGCTGAAGAAATTTTTTGCTCATTTTAAATATCGGAAGTTGGAAGTCGATATTTTATCAGCATTCACTTTTCTGTTTTTTATTTCGGCAATTTTGGTCATCACGTTTACTTATATCAAAAGTTATCGCGTTGTATCAGATACGGCCAGAGTGATAATGATAGAGGTAAGCAGCAAGATCTATAATGAGACAGAAAATTTGCTCAGGTTTAAAGAAGAGCGCACCCAAGTTACCTCGAGTCTAATCACTTCTCTGGAAGATCTTAATTTAGAAAATACCCGTCTTTTATCTTATATGTACGCCTTTGTTAAATGGTTTGATTATGCAGATGGAATATACATTGGAGCTAGCGATGGGAGGATGTTAGGGATTGTCCGCCTGGGAAATGTTCCTCTAAGTGTTAATTTACCAAGACCTATTCCTAATAAAAGCGTATTTGTTGTCCGCTACGATGTAATAAAGGAAGGTAAAACAATCGAAACTTGGGTTTTTAAGGATGAAAATTTTGATACCTTGGATACGATGAATACCCTTCATACTGAATATGACCCCCGAACACGTCCATGGTATATAGATGCCATTCAATCTCAAAAGTTTTCTTGGACAAAACCCTATAGTTTTTATGAGAGTAAAGATGTTGGCATTAGTTTAGCGGTTCCCATTTTAGATAAGGAGGGAAAGCCGTTTGCAGTGATTGCTACAGACCTTTATTTAAACACGATCGCTGGGTTTCTGAAAAAAGAAGGAGTATCTAAAAATGCCCTTTCTCTCCTCATTACGAAAGAGGGACTCATCCTTGCCTCCTCGAAAGATTTAGAATTGACCCAAATTGGAACTGCTGGGCAAGAGGCTTCCCCTCCCCATCTGCTCCCCTCAATTTTTGAGCTGAAAAATGGCCTTATTCCTTTTGCATTCCAAGAGTCGTCAAAATTGGGTGGAGAGCCGTTTATTTATGAATATAATGGGGTTGACTATCTTGCTGTTTTTACCCCTTTTAACCATATTGCTGATCAAGATTGGGTGATCGCAACAGTGGCTCCTGTTTCTGACTTTCTTCAAGGGGTGGTTACGACCTACCATCAATTGATTGTTCTTTTTATTGGGGTCTTTCTCTTTTCCGTAGTATTTATCTACTGGATAGCAAAGAGGATTGCAAAACCCATTGTGGAACTTTCCCATGAAATTGATAGGATCAAGCAGTTTGAGCTTACTGAGGAAATTTCAGTTAAGTCTCACATTAAAGAGATCAACATGATCACCCACTCCTTAGCTGCGATGAAAGAGGCAATCAAGCAGTTTAGCTATTTTGTTCCCAAACAGCTTGTGCAGAAGCTGATTACGGAAGATTTCTCTTTTAAGTTAGGCGGTACAAGAGAAGACATTACAATTTTTTTCTCAGATATTTATGGGTTTACAACCATTTCAGAGAACATGCCCCCTGAAAAACTCATGATCCACCTTTCTGAATATTTTTCCGAGCTCTCTCAGATCATTATTGACAACAAAGGGACAATTGATAAATACAGCGGCGATAACATCATGGCATTTTGGGGAGCTCCTGCCCCTGATAACGAACAATGCCTTCATGCATGTACAGCAGCTCTTCTCTGTCAAAAAAGGCTGATTGATCTTAACCATAAATGGCAGCGTGAAAATAAGCCGGTTTTCTTAACCCGCATCGGCATTCAAAAAGGGGAATCGATCGTTGGTAATGTCGGAACTGAAGAGCGGATGAACTATACTGTTATCGGGGATCCTGTGAACGTAGCCTCACGTCTGGAGGGCCTCAATAAGCTCTACCACACCAAAATCATCATTGGAGAAGAAGTTCATGCTATAATCGCCTCACGTTTTCTCACAAGACCCCTTGACATCGTAGCTGTCCGGGGCAAGACAACCGGAACTAAGATCTACGAACTAATAGCCCAATTAAAAGGCGATGAAACCCTCTCCCCAGAGCCAAGCCAGATTGAGCTTTGCAAAGAGTTCTCCCGCGCCTTCGAGCTCTTCCACTCAAAGAAATGGCAAGAAGCCCTCCCCCTCTTCGAAGAAATCCTCAAACACCACCCCGACGACTACCCCACCCAGCTCTACATCCAACGCACCAAAGAACCCTTCTAAGAAACGCAAAACGCAAAACAAAAATCGCAAAACAGAAGAGGAAAAAGCATAAGTCTATCTTGATCGCGAAGCGATAATTAAATCGCGTAGCGATGGCAGTACGAAATTTTTCTAGAGGGAATTGCTGGCATTCATTACTCATCAGTCAGCATTTCTTTGGGGGCGGCTGAGGCCGCCTTTCTTTTTGCCAGAGGCAAAAAGAGGAGGAGGGCGAGGAGGGTCCAGCCCATGAAGTAGAAGCAGTCGTTGATGGCGAGGATGGCGGCTTGGTTGTTGAGGGAGTTGTTGAGGAGGGCGAGGCCCTGCGAGGTGTCGGGGGGGGAGAGGTTGATGGCGGAGCCGACTCTTTCGTGGTGGAAGGCGGAGCGGCGGGTCCACATGGTGGTGAAGACGGAGGTTCCGATGGCGCCAGACATGGCGCGGACGAAATGGAATATGCCGGTGCCGCTGGGGAGTTTTTCTTGGGGAAGATCCTGCATGCTTAGGGCTAAGATGGGGGTCATAAAGAAGACAAAGGCACAGCCGAGTAAGAATCTAGAGAAACCAATATGCCAAATATCGACATCAGTATCGAAAAAGGCTGTGAAGAAGCAGGAAAGGGCAAATAAGGTGTAACAAAGAAAAATAGTGAAGCGGATCCCATAACGTGTGTAGATTTTTGGAGTGAAAAAGCCGAATAGTGCAGGGGCGATCCCGATGGGGGCGACTGCAAAACCTGCCCAGACGGAAGTGTATCCCATGTTTGTCTGTAGCCAAAGGGGGACAAGTACAACAGAACCAAAGTAGATGGCATATCCGACGAATACAAAGATGATCGAAGCAAAGAAACTTTTGGTCTTAAATAGTCTTAATTCTAGAAGGGGAGTCGGGTGGCTAAGCTCCCAAATGATGAGTAGCGTAAAGGCAATGATTGAGCTGATAATGAGTGTGCACATAAGATTTGATCTAAACCAATCGTACTGTTCCCCTTTATCTAAGAAAATTTGTAGACAACCTACGGCGATGATAAGAAAGATGAGCCCTATATAATCAAAAGGCCCCTTTTCAATGGGTGTTTTTCGGTCTTTTAAATAGGTCCAGATTAGAAGTGAGCAAATAATCCCTACGGGAATGTTAATATAGAATATCCAGGGCCAGGTGTAATCATAAGAAATCCATCCTCCTAGCATAGGGCCAGCAATGGGCGCGGTGATAATAATTGTTGCCCAAATACCCAAAGCAGAATTTTGTTTCTCTGGAGGATTGCAGGAAACTGTGAGCGATTGGCTAAGGGGGATAAGAGGACCTGAGACGGCTCCTTGAATGAATCTACAGATGACGAGCATGGGCAAATTTACTGCGGCGCCGCAAGCCCAAGAAAAGAGGGTAAAGAGTAGGATAGAAGCGCAAAGAAGCTTGATGGCGCCGATCCTCTTGGTGAGCCACCCCGTCAGCGCTAAGACAATAGCGTTTCCCACAGCAAAAGAGGTGATGACATAAGTCCCTTGGTCAACGCTGACAGCGAGATCTCCTGAAATGTAGGGAATGGAGACGTTAGCAATCGAATAATCTAGGACGATCATGAAAGTTGCTAGCGCGAGCGACATATTCACGATAATTCGGGGAAAGCCTGTTAGGTACATAAGTTCTTTTCCAGGATCTTTTCGATAAGCTCATCAACTCCATCTTCTTGATCGTCGAAGATGGTGGTTTTGTATTGGATCGCTTCGATAATCGTTTTTGGGATTAGGGGAAGGGTTTGATTTCTTAGGTCGACCCGCACATCCATGGAAAGGCCAAGCCTTAGGGGATGGTTTTTAAGCTGATCGGCATTCAGTCCAATACGGACAGGCAAGCGTTGTACAATTTTAATCCAGTTTCCGGTGGCATTTTGCGGGGGAAGAATAGAAAACACACTCCCTGTTCCTCCGCCGATTCCAATAATTTTGCCCTCAAAGATCACATCTCTTCCATACATATCAGATTTGAGCCGGACTGCTTGACCAATCCTCATTTTTTTGAGCTGCACTTCTTTGTAGTTTGCATCGACCCACATTTGATCGAGGGGGATCACTGCGAGAAGGGGCGTTTCAGGTTTCACCCGCATCCCTACTTGAGCGCTTCTTTGAGCAATAAGCCCATTTGCGGGGGATTTGATTTTGCACCGTTTTAATGTGAGATAGGCGGCATTTACATCGTCTTTTGCCTGTTGTACGCGGGGATGGTCTTGGACGGTTGTATTTTGCACCTCTGCAAGTAGCGCCTCGTGGCGATATTCCATGACGTTTAACTCTTCTTCTGCAGAGATCATTTTAGCTTCTGATGTTTGGAGATCTTCGGTAGAGACACCCCCTTCATCAATCAGATTTTGCCTCCGTTCATAATCTTCAACGGCAACCAAGTAATCGGCTTGTTTTGCAACAATTTGGGCCTCTACTTCTTTTGTTTGCGCAAATAGACTCACTACATTGCGCACAGTGGAGGCTAAATTATCTTTAGCCATTTCTAGAGATACAAGGGCATCTGTTTCGTCGAGTGTGACGAGAAGCTGGCCCTGTGCGACAAATTGGGTGTCGTCGGCGTAGATCCCGTTTACATTGCCTGTAATTTGAGAATTTAAGGAGATCATGTTGCCATTGACATAGGCATCGGTTGTGCTCTCAAAATACCTTCCCCATGCGAGCCAATAGATCAACCAAGCAATGCCGATCATAAGAAAGACTGCGCAGGCTATCAGTGTTCGAGAAACGTGTTTTTGCATCGTCATTGGTAGCCTCCGCCAAGGGCTTTAATCAGTTTTAAGGCGGAGATGTTTCTCCTGAAGGTAAGCTCGATCAGTAAAAGCTCTTCTCCTATGAGCTCTTCTTTTTGAGTGATGACGGCAAGTTTGTTTTTCAAACCCTCCTTATGTTGTCTCTCCGTTAGCGCGGTCCGTTTTTCCAGTGTTTCAACACTCATCTCTTCTACGTCTAATTGTTCTGAGATTAAATGAAAACTGGAAAGTTCATCTGCCACTTCACCCGCGGCTCGAAGGAGGAGCTCGTTAAACTCAAAGATGGCTTCTTGGAAGGCAGCCCTTTTTTGCTTGAGGTTAGCCGTCAGCCTGCCCCCCGTAAAGAAGGGGAGACTAATGATCGGGTTTAAGGAGCCGCTTTTATTGTGTAAAGAGAGTAGATGGGCAAAAGTGATACTCTCAAGTCCTCCGAAGCCCGTTAAATTAATCGAAGGTAAAAAGTCTCTTTTCGCGACCCCTACTTCTTTTGCCGCAGCCTCAATGAGCCAGAGCTCTGACATCAAATCTGGTCGTCTTATAACGAGATTACAGGTGAGATTTTCTGGTAGAGGAAAGGGTTTGCTAAAAAGGGAAATACAAGGCTCGATTTCAATACAACTATCCGGGCTTTCTCCAATGAGTACTTTGACTAAGTGCTCTCCAATCTGGGTGAGCTCTTGAATTTGAAGCAGAGCCTTTTCAGTCATCAGTAGATTTTTCTCTGCGCTAAATGTTTCAATTTCATTGTCGAGACCCTTAATTTTTCTCTGCGATGTTAAATCTAAATAGTCTTGCTTTATCTGTATGAGCTTACTTAAGAGCTCTTCTTGCGCAAACAGTTGCTGCAGATCAAAATAGGCTTGAGCAATAGAAATACAAAGAAAGAGCTCTGTTTGTGCGCGCTCCGCTTCCTCAGCATGCATCCTTCCCACTGCTGCTTCAAACCTTTTTCGGTTTTTCCCCCAAATATCAACGTCCCACGAAAAATTAATATCGAGATCAATCACATTGACAACCCCAGGAATATCTGGAGCATAGGATCTAAAAAATCCGGTAGGGCTTAAATACTGCCAGTTTGTTCCGGCAGTGCCCCAAGCCTGAGGGAAAAGCGCTGAGCGCTCTTGCTTGGCCATCTGTTTGGCCATTTCCACTTTTGCTGTTGCCTTCTTTAGCGTGGGGCTATCTGCGAGTCCTTTTTCAATCAACGCAGTCAGCTGCTCATCTTCAAACATCTCCCACCACTTCTTCTCAATCCATTCCCCCATACAAAAGTCGCTAGTAGAAAGAGCGCTTTCCTCAGATTTTTCTAGACAAACAGACTCGATCAGATCATCACACTGATCCTCCCTTAAAAAACATCCAGACAACACCAATCCCAAGAATACCCACCGCATATTCTCCGTATAGACATTAAAGAATATTTTGTACATACGAGCGTGAAGAAAAAATTCCGAGCGAGACCGATACCGTTATCGAACCGAAGCCCACGAACCTCGGTTCGGTAACGGTATCGGGCCCGGTATCGGTCTCTCTCGGAATTTTGTACAATGCCGAGTTAAGGCGTGAATTTTCTATTTAAGATGTATCTTAAATTTGGATCATTGGTCGATTTTCCGATGCGAAGGATAAATCCATCTTCCTGAAGCGCCTTTAAACGATCACGTGCAGTGCGTGTAGATACCTTCCATATTTTCGCCGCGTCTTTGGGTGAAACTTCCCCTTCTTCTTTTAGAAATTTCATCATTAATTTTCCCCAAGGTTCAATTTCTATTTCCTCAATTTGATTTGAGTAAAGAGTTAATCTGAACTGATTATTTAGCTCCTCAATTAAAGGTTTCTTAAGGCCTTGCTTTTTACATGTTCCCAAAATGCGCTGCAGGCCAGATCCCCATTGCTCAATAATTTGAAGCTCCCGAAAGACTCTTCCTATAACGCGGTTTCTAAGTCTTGAAGAACCAGACACTGCTTTTTCAATAGTTTGTCCAAAGGGTAAGCCACCGGGATTTGTAATCTCAATACGGTCGTCAAATATTGCTATCTGAATATGGCAGCCCCTCATTGAATAATCAGCGTGAAGAATTGCATTGATTACAGACTCTCTAATCGCGTGGGGTGGATATTCAAGTATATCTTCTCGAAAGATGCGCCCAATTTTTGCTTCTTTCCGCGTGTTCCTTTCGATAAAAGCAATGGTCGGATCAATGGATAAGGGCAGCGGGATGTTTAAGTCTGTATGATCCAATATTTTTTCTTTAGTTGTTCCGGAAAAACGAGCACATCGAACCATTGAATCGGGAAAAAATTTTAGACGATCGCTGCCAAAGAGGAGAATTCCTCCATTTGTAGCACATGTTTTTCCACTGCTATTTGTCATGATTCCCAAATTTTCATATGCGTGTTGAGTGGGTGTTTTTTTTATTCTTTTAAAAACTTCCTGCATTAATTGAGAATCTAGCTTGCCGCGTAGGTGGGGAAGTTCATCGTAAGCTATATTTGCTGCAAGAAGACGTAAAGATGCGAGCATTTCGGCATCCGCAGCTCTGTTTGTAGAACCGAAACGAACATAGGTGCCACGTTCGATGCCTTCCGCTATTAAAAAATAAGGGCCAACGCCATGGGGAACCCTTAGAATAAGAAGTTCTCTTCCCTGATAAGTGTGTATCTCAATATCGGGCATTAGTAGAGGAGAGATGCTATCGGCAAGGGTATTGACTATACGCTCTTCTTCCTGCAAAATATTCGGAATGCCTACAACTTCTTTTGAGCCGTCTTTTACTCCAATTGCAATAGAACCCCCAGATGTGTTCGCAAATGCAATCACGGTTTTAATAATGCCATTTAAGGACTTTGGGGATTCTTTAAATTCAATTGTTTTTCCCTCATTTTCGGCAAGTAAAGCCTCGATCATAGATTTCCCCCTTTATTGAGCAGGATAACAAAGGCGCCGAGAAAAGTCAATTTTATACTCGGAAATCTACTCGGAAGCACTAGGAAGGGAATTTCTTTTTTATTTTCCAACAAACTTATATTCAATGACTTACAAGGACAAAAACAAGAGGAAATAATTATTTAACTAGGAAATTTACTCGGAAGTACTTAGGTTAAGTTTAACTATATAATTTGACAAGTAATAATATGTAGAAAAATGTTATAATGTCCTCTTTTAAAGAGAGCGGTATATGGGAATGCGTATCAATTTAGGGAAATGCGATAGCTTTGAGGAATACCGACTCAACTTAAGAGCTCTTGATGAGGCAATAGCCAATAAGGAAATTGGGGTGAAATTTTATAAGGGAGCAGTGGAAACTGCACCCCGTTCCTCGGGACTAAAAGAAAGGGTATCACTTCTGACCGCGCACTGGCAATTCCGAGCCAATAACACTCTCTTTATAAAGTTTATGGGGCTCTCTGTCAAAATAATTGTCCAAGGAAAAGAGCTCTCAAAGGAGGACAAACAAAGTCTCATCCGAAAATTAAAAGCAACTCCCGGGTCTATTTCCATAGTAAGTCGTGATGGAAAAACGATTAAAGCCCCTGTTGCAGTGTTGCCTGAATTTTTTTCTGCTGCCGGTCGTCGTCCTACCGTATATGGAGCACGTGCACGTCTTGAGGGAAAGCCTTTTTCCTTAGATTTTGAGGTGCCTTTGGACTCTTATAAAGACAGAAGTGTCTATCTAGATTTTGATAGCGATGTGATAAATCTTTTTTTGGATTATGAGTGTTGTGTGCCTATTAACAAAGAGATCTCCCTTTATCAACTTCTCCAACTCCATAGACTTGCAGATTATTTACAGTTGGAAAGTTTGTATTACACAACTCTTGGTTTATTAAACTGTCAGGCAAATGCCGAAAACCATGAATTTATTTTACCCGAGATCCTTTCTGCGATTTTAACAAAGCCTGTAGAGAAGGTGGCTCACGTGACAAACATATTTTATAAGAAAATTAACCGTTCATCAGTAGAGATCCAAATAAAACTTTTTAAGCAAGCAAGGTCTGCTGCGTATACTAGCGATGTGGGGCTCTACCACATGGGAATATTTTGCATTCAAGGATGGGGAACAACATGTTGTCCGGAAAGAGCAATGGAGTATTTCAAGTTTATTGCATCGACTTATTACCCTGCACAATTCTGTCTTGAAAAATTTGCCAATCAGTCTTATTTCTCCTTTCCAGAGGACCCTTATGCAGACTCAGTTTTACAAGCGCATCCTGTAAAGGAAGATCTTGTAGCTACAAATCGTAACATTGCTCAAAAGCCCGCAGCCAGTTTACAGGAATCTCTTCGTCGTTTAAGAGAGTCGCAAGAAGAGCTCGCTACTATAGAGTTTGAAGCGGGACTATCGGATGAGACAGTCCAAATACCACGAAGTTTTGTCCCTTTTGATGCGATAAAGATAGAAGGCGCTAATGCAGAAACAACCGTAAAGCTTTTTATAGATTTTCAGTATGGGCTGGGAATCCCGGAGGATGCCCCCTTTGAAAGCCTCATTGTATTATATTCGTTAGCCTATTCCTATGAAATCAAAGACTTGCTAAAAGCTACACGTGATTTAATCGGCAAGTCTTTTGCGATCCACAGAGCGGACGAGCTTTTACCTCAGCTCTTTGATCCTGTTCTATTTGATGAAAAAGTCCCGTTGTTTGAAGCGAGTGTTGTTTTAGTTTTCTTGGGGCATCTCGTTAAAGCACAAAAAATAACACAGGAAGCTTTTGTAAAAAAATTAGAATTACTTGTTATTCAACAAAATGGTGTTGCGCAAAATTTACTTGGGTTTTGCTTGATGCATGGGTGTGGAGTTGAAAAAAATGAAGAAAAAGCACTTGAACATTACGAATCTGCTGCCGGCAAAAAAATAGCCCTGGCTCTATATAATCTAGGCTCGAAACGCAAGGATCCGGCAATCAGATCTATCGAGATCCACTCGGCAGCAGATCGAGGATTGTCAATTGCAGAGCTCTGGGTTGGGATACGTTTCTTGGATGGGGTCTTTGCAAATCCACCATTAGGTTTTGCATACCTCCAAAAGGCTGCAAATCAAGGAAACGCTCTTGCTCAATATCATGTAGGGTTGTGTTATCACAAAGGTAAGGGGGTAGATAAAGACTCAGAAAAAGCCTTAGCCTTTTTTAATTTGAGTGCAGATCAAAAAGAGCCCAGAGCTTTCCATGGACTGGGATTGTGTGCTACTGACCCGACAGTAGCCTCTGTCTGGTACTTCATAGGGGCAGAAAAGGGAGATTTAGAATGCTTAAATAGCCTTGCCGGTTGCTATATGCGCGGCGAGGGTGTTCAGAAATGTGAGAAGCAGGGGATTAGATATTATAGAATGGCGTCAATTAAAGGGCACCTCAGATCGAAATTTGATATTGCCCTATGTTACCAAAATGGAACCGGGATGAAAAAAAATCTGGTGATCGCTCTTGAAATTTTAGAAGAGCTTGCGGATGAGGGTTTTGTTGATGCGCAGTGTATGGCCGGAAAATATTATGCAGAAGGCCTTGCGGGAGACAAAGAACCGGTTTTAGCCTTTGAATATTACAAAAAAGCAGCAGACCAGGGAAATAACGCAGCGCAGCAGCGGGTAGGGATGTATTATGAAGATGGGATCGGAGTGGATAAAAGTCTACAACTAGCCTGTAAATACTATGAAATGATCCCCCAAAATGCTCTAAAAGATTTTCCTCAAGCAGCAAATTTCTTAGCGAAATGTTACAAAACAGGGTTCACAAGATACGAGGGAGCGGCAAGGTTGCTAGCAGATCCCGAAAAAGCTTTTAAGTATTTTAAATATGCAGCAGTAGGGACTCGTAGGTATGGGAATGCGTATTAATTTGGAAAAATATGGCAGTTTTGAGGAATATCGGGACACCTTAAAGGCTTTTGATGAAGCGATAGCTAATAAGGAAATCGGGCTACGAGTTTATAACGGAATATTAGAAACTGTACCATCCTCTTCTGGATTAACAGAAAGAGTGTCGATCCTGGCTATGCGTTGGGTGTTTCTAGGGCATAGAGTTCAGTTTCAAAAGTTTGTGTGGCCTCCTGTCAAAATAACCGTTCAAAGAAAAGAGCCTTCAAAGGAGGACAAACAAAGCCTCATCCAAAAATTAAAAGCAACTCCTGGATCTATCTCCATAGTAAGCCGTGATGGAAAAACAATTAAAGCCCCCGTTGCAGTGTTGCCTGAATTTTTTTCTGCTGCTGGGCGTCGTCCTACCGTATATAAAAGTGCCACTGCACGTCTTCAGGGAAAACCTTCTCCTTTAGACTTTGAAGTGCCTTTAGACTCTTATAAAGACAGAAGTGTCTATCTGGACTTTGATAGCGAAACGATAGGTCTTTTTTTAGATTATGAGTGTTGTGTGCCTATTGACAAAGAGATCCCTTTTTGTCAACTTCTCCAACTTTATAGACTTGCAGATTATTTACAGGAGGAAGGTCTGTATTACGCAACTCTTAGCTTATTAATTAATGCGGCAAATCACGAAAACGAAGAGTTTATTTTACCCGAGATCTTTTCTGCAATTTTAACAAAGCCTGCTGAGAAGATGGTTCACGTAATAGACACATTTTATAAGCAGATTCGCCACTCAGTAGAGATCCAGATGAAACTACTTAAGCAAGTGAGGACAGCTGCATATACAAGCGATGTAGGGCTTTATCACCTGGGAATATTTTGTTTACGTGGACGGGGAACAAAATCTAATAGGGAGATGGCAATGTATTATTTTAGGCTTATTGCCTCAACTTATTCTCCTGCAGCATTTTGCCTTGATGCACTTGCCAAACGACCTTATCAGGTCCTTCCAGAGGACCCTTATGCAGCTTCACTTTTACAAGCCCATCCTGTAAAGGAAAATGTTGCTTTGCCTCCCGGAATTTCTTTAGAAATGCTTTTTAAAATGTCAATGTGGCCAGATCTTTTTCCAGATGCACATCGGAATTTTTATAAGAGAGTTAAAACTTCTTATAGAAGCGTACAACGACAATACAGAAGGAAACTGGAAGAGATAGCTCAGGTAGACCCCCAAAGGGGATCCATTGCAAAGTACCATCTTGGTAGATTTTATCTGGAGGGTATAGGCACTGTAAAAAATGAACGAAGGGGGTTAGAATTGCTTAAAAGTTCTACTTCAGAATCTGCCAGACTCTATCTTGCGACTGCAAATCGTCACATTGCCCAAAAGCCTGTAAGCAGCCTGCAGGAATCCCTCCGCCGTTTAAGAGAATCCCCAGAAGATGCCGCTACCGTACAGTTTGAAGCGGGGTTGTTGGATGAGACCATCCAAATACCACGAAGTTTTGTCCCTTTTGATTCGTTGAAGATAGAAGGAAAAAATCTTGAAACAACCGTAAATCTTTTTATAGATTTTCAGTATGGGCTGGGAATCCCTGCAGATGCCCCGTTTGAAACGCTCATCGAATTATATCGGTTAGCCTATCGCTATGAAATCAAAGACTTGCTAAAAGCTGCGAGTGAATTAATAAGCAAGTCCTTTGCAACCCGCAGCGCGGACGAACTTTTGCCTCAGCTTTTTGATCTTGTTCTTTTAGACGAAAAACCCTCTTTATTTGAAGCCAGCATTGTTCCACTTTTTTCTAAACAATTTGCTTATGCGCAAAAAACAACACAAGAAGCATTTGTAAGAGCGTTAGAGCCGCTTGTTATCCAACAAAATGGTGTAGCACAAAATTTACTTGGGCGTTGTTTTCATTGGGGGTATGGGGTAGAAAAAAGTATAGAAAAAGCGCTTGAATATTGCGAACTTGCGGCAAGTAAAGGAATCGCCTTGGCTCTAGATATTCTTAGTTGTCATAGCAAGGATCTGGAGTTAGAATTTGCTCGCTGCAAATTGGCAGCAGATCAAGGATTGTCAATTGGCCAACTCCATGTCGGGTTCTGTCTCTTAGACGGCAAGGGGGTAGTAAAAGATGCGCCAGCAGGTTTTGGATACCTCGAAAAGGCCGCAAATCAAGGAAATGCTTGTGCTCAATTTCATGTGGGGATGTGTTATCACAAAGGGGAGGGTGTAGAGAAAGATTCAGAAAAAGCCTTTGACTTTTGTGAATTGTCTGTAGATCAAGGAGAGCTCCAAGCTTTCTATGGGATGGGGTTGTGTTCTGCTCATGGTTCAAAAATAGCATTTGAATGGTACCTCGAAGGTGCAGAGCTGGGGGATTTATACTGCCTATATGGTCTTGCCGGTTGTTATAAGTACGGCATGGGTGTACAAAAGAATGAGGAGCAGGGGTTGCAATATTATAAAAAGGCGGCAGATAAGGGGCATCTCAGATCTCAGTTTTGTATTGGATTATGTTACCAAGATGGAACCGGAGTGAAAAAAAATCTGGTAACTGCCCTTGAACATTTCAAAAAAGCCGCGGATAAAGGTAATGCTGATGCGCAGCACATGGTCGGAGAGTATTACAGTAAAGGCCTTGTAGGAGACACAAAACCAGTCCAGGCCTTTGAATATTACAAAAAAGCAGCAGACCAGGGAAATAACGCAGCGCAGCAGCAAACAGGAATCCGTTACGAAGATGGGATCGGAGTTCACAAAGACCTAAAACTAGCCTGTAAATACTATGAAATGATCCCTTCTGGTGCTCTTTCAGAATTTCCACATGCAGCAAATTTTTTGGGACAATGTTACAAAACAGGTTTCACAAGGCAAGATGGGACAAAGATAAAGCCAAATCCCGACAATGTTTTTAAATACTTTAAATATGCAGCAGATAGGGGAATTGCTTCAGCGGCAAATGAAGTGGGGATGTGTTACGAACATGGAAGAGGGACGGGGATACATGGAGGCCGCGCCTTGCACTACTACGAAAAGGCTGTGGAGATGGATAGCTTTCCAGAAGCGTATTATTTTCTTGCGATTCGCAGTTGTAACTCTGACCCTGAACAAGCCTTAACGCATATGGAAAGAGCAGTAGATTTGAGATATGCCAAGGCAGAATACGAACTTGCAACATGGCATGAGCACGGTTCCTACACAGCAGCCCAAGATGCAGCCCTCGCCCTTCAATATTATCAAAGAGCGGCAAGGCAAAATCTCCCCGAAGCCCTACTCAGAATAGGAGGCATAAAACTCAATGGAGAGCTTGGACAGGAAAAAAAAGAAGGGCTGGCCGCCGTTTATTTCGCACTAGCAACGGGAGACGTCCCCTCGGAATCAGCAGAAGGGACAAACCTGCGCGCTGCCCTCCCAAGATCCAGATCATGGTCATAGTCCTGCACGCGGGGCTCCGCGTCCTACATTGCTACCGCAATTAAGAAAGATATTCCCTTAACCAAACTACCGTATAATTTCTTCCTTAACAAATTGCAGGGGAGGCCTCTGAATCCGTTTTGTCAGCTCATCCTCTATGGTTAGCAGTTGCTGCATGGGGCCGTCTCTGTGTAGCTGCTTTTCTTTGTAATATTGCATGGCAGAGTTGATATGTCCGATCCCTTTAATTTTCATGGATGAAGGGTTAGAGACAAATTTTTTAATCCATTCCGCTCCTGCAGCCAGATTTTCTACAATTTGATCGCTTAGGCCCTCTACAAAAGGATGAATGAAGTCATCAACAACGACGTCTAAGACAGTTGTCTGACTCTTATGATAGTGAGAATTTTTAGGCGCCCAGGTTATTACAGGGATGTTATTCAGCTTAGCCCACATCATTTCCGCTCCAACCCCTAACCCACGACGGTCTCTTGCATCGACGAAGGTGACATGGCTGGAAAATACCTGAAGCATGTCTCGGCCAAAGACTGAGTGTTGGTCAGAGAGATCATCTGTGCGGAAAGCGGGATTCAGGAGTGCAACTTCATAATCTATTAGAGCGGTTTTAAGAAAATTCATATCATCATCCGTCCAGAACGATTCATTGGGATTTTCATGTCCTTTTTTGATGGTGCCGGCTAGATAAATTGCAATTCTTGATTTCATAGAGTATTTCCTTTATGATGATTTTAACGAATTGTACTAAATGCATCTTTTACCTCATAATTTTTTCTTTCCCATCACCATAAATGTGCCTGCCCGAAACCTCTATCTTTCTTATTCTCGATCTTCCGTATAAGACTCTTAGTATGTCGTGTTTTTGTCCTGTCTAGTTTAGTGCTGTTCATCGCAGCTTTTTCATTCCTCAAAATATTTAGAGAGTGTTATCATAACTTTCATAGTTAAAGGAGTTTTATTATTAAAAAAATTCTTATCGCAGTGGCTTTTTTGCTCTCAGTCGGGGCTTCTGCTGTTGAGTCCACGGTACAGTTTGAAAATAATCAAGTCCGCGTTTTAAAAATAAAAATAATGGCTCATGAGGTATCAGTTCTCCATCGGGACGAATATCCACATATAGTTATTCCTCTTAAAGGAGGAACGATCACTCGCCTGGAGGTCGATGGATCAATGACAGATGTCGATTTTCCAGAAGGGAAAGTAATATTTCGTAAAACAGATCCTGTTGGCGAATTTCATAGAAGCATTAACAATACAAGCAACCCAATTGAGCTCATCATTGTTTATCTCAAAACGCAAATTTGACCATTAAATTCCCCACTCAAAATTAGACTACCGATTGGTTTCTCTTTAACTGACCCCTTCTTTATAAATAATGATAAATTGACGATTTTGGCCTTTTCCTCTATAATTCTTCATTAGGAATGGCGTATGGAGTTTAAAGAAGTTTATTAACTTCCATTTTATGTTTATGGGGTATCATTATAAAATTTTTTAACATTTCAGCTAACTGGTTTTTAATAGGTTTAACTATGACATCTTATGGAAATTACGACAGTCAGGCGACCAAGCTTTTGCAGGAGCAGTTGGGCACAAACGGGCCATTTACGACTCAGTTGCTTGCTGGGGGGCTTTCGGGAGCCAGGGTGGTCAGAGTAAATACCTCAGAAAAGGCGTATGTTGTTCGATTCTGGAACCAGCAATGGATCGATTATTTTCCTCAAGATTTAGACTGCCAGCTGATCGCTTCAAAGGCAGGTTACGGGCCAAAAGTCTTTTTCTACGATCGAAATCAAGCTATCACAGTAATGGAATACCACTTCCCTGAAACCTTACCGGAGAAAAAAATTAAACTGCAGGCATTGGCTGATTTGCTTAATAAAATCCATTCAGGTCCTGCACTACCAAATGGAATTGATCGGTCTATCTACCTCGATTTACTGATTGAAGAAACCCAAGAGAGAGGTTTTTATGATTCTGATGCTATTAGAAAGATAAAAGATACAGTATTTTCTATCACGCGTCCAAACGCTTTTTGTACCCCTTGCCACCGTGATTTGCATCACGGTAATTTGATCTATTCTGAAAGCAGTTTCTATAGTATCGATTATACTTGGGGTGCCATGGATGATCCCTTCACCGATCTGGCAAATGTCTCTATTTTCAATTGCGATACGGAGCAAGATGACGAGCTCCTTCTTCAACTCTATTTTGGGCGTGCTCCAAGCTCGCTTGAAATGGCTCGCTTATCGTTAATGAAACTACCTATCAAAATATTCTACGGATTAGAGTTTTTGGGAGTAGGGGCTGCAAGTCTCATCAAGGAACAAATTAAACCCCAAATAACAAGCAAGAACTACATGAATTTTGGACGTCATGAAGGACCAATCACCACCCCTGTCGATTTCCTCAATTACGCGGGAGCATTACTGCAAGAAGTCATCGACTATTCCTTAAGTCCGCAATATGCAAAAGATTTGGAAGAAGTCTCGAGCAGTAAATCTATAAAAGTTCTGCCCAGCAGATTCGACTTCAACAATAGCGCTCTTAAATTTCCCAACCAAAATTATACTCAACATTCAAGCAAGTGATTATAAGACTCTAGCCTTTTGTCTAGTTGCATAAATTTTCAATCATTTAGGAAGGTTTCCTTCCAATTACCATTTTTTTGTGAATATTACCAGAAAAACCATTGTTTAGAGGTTGGTTTTTAGCGGGTTTTTCTGTACAATCATTATTATAGCAGTGATAAAGGCAAATAAAATAATGACTAAAACTACAGATGGAACAAATCTCGGCTCCTTTATTTGGAGCTTTGTAAGAAAGCAACGGTGGGTTTTTGCTGTTGTATTGCTTCTTTCTTTTGCTTGGACGTTCGAGATGTTGTTTTGGCCATTTTTCTTAAGAAAGATCGTTGACGTTTTGAACTTCTACGATGGAGATCGTCTTTCTGCGTGGTCATCTTTGAAGATTCTTTTAATGTGGGGCGCAGGTTTATTTATAGCTGTAGAATGTTGTTTTCGCTCAAGGGATTTTTTGACAGCCAGAGCTTTCCCCAAATTGGAAGCAGATATCCGGATGACCATGTTTGATCATGTGCAGAGACATTCTCCAAAGTATTTCAATGAGCATTTTTCGGGAAGCTTGGCGAATAAAATTGGGGATATGGTCTTGACGACCTCGGTAATGTTGCGAAATGGCTTGATCCTCTTTATTCCTTGTGCAGTAGCTTGCGCTGCGACGATTGTTGTTTTCTCACAAATAAATGCTTCGTTTGCCTGGATTGTCGGAGCGTGGATTGCGATCCATTTTGTTCTTTGTTGGATTTTCACTTTGAAATGTGCAGAATATTCCAATATTCATGGAGAATCTAGGAGTACTCTTGCTGGTAAAATCGTCGATAGTTTAACCAACAATTTTGTGGTGAATCTCTTCTTCCGTTTCCGTTTTGAAAAAGATCATATTGCCCATTATCAAAGAGGAGAGCAGCAAGCAAATCAATTTGCACAAATTTATTCCGCAAAAATGTTTACCTGTTTGTCCGCAGCTCTTCTGATAGAAATTTTTACTTTGACAGGGTTCATCATTTCTTATTGGCTGCATGAGAAAATATCTACAGGCGAGGTTATTCAGCTTTTTTATACGATATGGAATTTAGGCATGGTCATTTGGGTTATTTCAGATAAGGCTCCAGAATTTTTTCAATCCCTTGGCATTGCAAAGCAAGCTCTTTCTGTCATGCAAGACCCGCAGGATATTCTCGATCCTCCTCATGCGGCAGATCTGTTGGTGTGCCAGGGAGAAGTTGTCTTTGAAGACGTTTCATTTTGTTATGGAGAAAAAAAGATTTTTCAGGGAAAAAATTTGAAGATCAATGCCGGAGAAAAAGTGGGGCTTGTGGGTTATTCGGGTGCGGGCAAGTCAACTTTTGTCAATTTGATTCTCCGATTTTTCCCCCTTGCAAAGGGGAGAATTATCATTGATGGGCAAGATATTGCCTCTGTCACATTAGAATCTCTACGTACGCAAATAGCTCTTATTCCACAAGATCCAATCCTTTTTCATCGTGCACTTGAGGACAATATTCTCTACGGACGGGTGGAGGCTTCTCACGAAGAGGTAATTGAGGCTTCAAAACTAGCACATTGCGATGAATTCATTAAAAGATGTCCTGGAGGGTATAGGGCCTTTGTCGGAGAGCGGGGGACAAAACTCTCTGGCGGAGAAAAGCAAAGAATTGCCATTGCCAGAGCCATGCTTTTAAAGGCCCCCATCCTCATACTTGATGAAGCAACCTCCTCCCTTGATTCAGTTACAGAAAAATATATTCAAGACAGTTTAGAAAAACTCATGTCAAATCGGACAACGATTGTAGTAGCGCATCGGCTATCCACCCTTGCCAAAATGGATCGGATTTTAGTCTTTGACCAAGGGGAAATCATAGAAGAGGGATCCCACCTAGAGCTTTTAAACAAAAAGGGGCATTACGCCCACATGTGGCACATGCAAGCCGGAGGCTTTCTCCCTGATAAAATAGAACATTTATAACTTAAATTAATTGGGTATACTATGATTATGAGTAAAAAGGCTGTGGAGATGGATAGCTTTCCAGAAGCGTATTATTTTCTTGCTATTCGCAGTTGTAACTCTGACCCTGAACAAGCCTTAACGCATATGGAAAGAAGCGATAACTGATGCGGAGCCCCGTGTGTAGGACAGGCCAAAGGCCTGCCGGAACATGGGGATTAGATAATCTCACACCTCAAAGCTGCGGCAGCAGCGAAAGGTGTCAAAGGTAAAATTTGTGAATGTGTCATGTTATTGTCTCGCTGCTACCGCAGCTA
>JABDAY010000018.1:0-10521 GCA_013288895.1 Chlamydiota bacterium
CGACCGCTCTCTTATGCAGAGCTGGTAGCTTTTCTTACTCCTCCACCGCTCGCCAACGCGCCTTATCCTGTTCAGCAGGCATATGCACTTCTATCTCAAGGGTATGTTGGGTAATTAATTCTTAGGTCCGCTTGAGACAATTGTCAAGAGCTAAGAATCTAATTGACGGTTCAGTGTGTTAAAGGCATACTATCTTTCAAAAAAATTAAGAATTTTAATTAGGTAAAATTATGAGTGCTCCTGCTGCTGCCACTACTGTATGGAAGGACAATTTTTTTAGGCGTGAAGATAACTGGAGTAGGGATTCCTCTAAGGGAAGGCTCTATTATGTCAAGGACAGCAAAACCAAAGAAAAAGTTGCTGCCATGATAATGAGGTCATCAAAAAGTTGCTTCTCACTTGTAGATACATCCCTATTTTATGATCTTGTTCCTTTGGATGGTATAAAAGAAATGCCAGGAGTTGATCCCAAAAATGTCATTCTTGGAAGAATGGAGGTTAACTGGGACGGTAGGCTTTTCCCCAATTGTCTCTATATTGAGAATGTAGACAACTTTACGGGTAAGCCTGATTTTTTACTTCAGGCGACGTTAGCATCTGGAAAAGATAAAATGAAAGTGGAAGAGTGTTTATACAGCAATGTGGGAAAAATTTTCATGGCCTTTGCTGTCGAGCTTAGCAAAGAAAAAGGGGACAAACCTATTGTGGTACTTCCTGTAGGTAATGCACCAGCATTTTGGGTCCAATGCGGGATGTTGCCTATGACTGAACTTCCAAATGAAGAAACGAAAGGACATTTGAAATCCCTGGAAGATCAAAAGACCACAGCTACCAGTGCTCAAATAGCCACCATTGTTGTCGAGGAAAAGAAACGTGGAAGAAAAGTGCCCCCCAACGTGAATTTTGAATTACTGGCGATGCAGCTTCCAAAAGCAGCCTATGAACAGTGGAAAGCCGACCTTGAGCTTTAAGTGCATATTTATTGTTTATGTAGAAGATCCTTAAAATCAATGATTGTGGAAAAGAAATTGCTTTCTATGACGGTTTCATCGACTCCATTGAAATGAATCAAAACAGGCCGGACTGAGATATTTTTAGGGAGTGTTAAGCTGCGAATTTTCTGTTTCACTTCATCAATAACGCTTTTTGTAATTTCTTGACTGCTGAATTTAATTTCACATAGATAACAAGTTCCGAATTTGGTTTGTATCATGTAATCAATTTGGCAGCCTGCTTGATTTTTAGCTTTACGTTGAAAAAACGGGTTGTCATTTACAATTTCAGAGGGATCAATATTGAGAATATGTTGTATGGTTTTGCGATTGCTTAGAACAAGATTTTCAAATTGTAATCCCATTGCTGATTGCCATTGGGACAATAACTTTAATCCTCCTCGTACAATTTTCTTTTTGTTTGGTTCGATATATTTGAGATAAAACCGAAGATAGTTATCTTTGAGTCGATAGTGGCTTAGCTTCGAATCTTGTCCTGTTTTTAAGTGCCATGTAAAATCCTGAGAAACAAATCCTGCGGTGACTAAGTCATCCATGTATTTAGAAATCACTCCACTTTTTTCAACTTCTAACGCGGCATAGATCTCTTTAAGTTCGCAAGGACCCTCAGCGAGTCTTTCAACAATTGTTTTGTAAATTGCACTTCTGTTTGAAAACAAATCTGAAAAAATCCGCTCAAACTCACTAAAAAGAAACCCTTCTTTTCGAAAACAGAGTTTTTGAATATTAGTTTCAGCGCTTTGAGCAGGCAAAATCTCTTCAAGATATCGAGGGACCCCGCCAACAACAGAAAGAACTTTTAGTTTATCAAAAGCAGATACTCTTTCCTGTTCTGCATTCCAGAATTCATTACACTCATACAATGGAAGCTCTTCTAGAATAATATCTAGGGAGATTCTTCCCATAAACCCTGTGCTACTAAGAATGTTTTCCTCTATCCAACTGGAGATGGATCCACACAGTATAAGAATCAACTGAGGGTTGGTTTTAAAATAGAGGTCCCAAGCTGTTTTAAGTTTTCCTAAGAATGTTGTATCTTTTGAACCCATCCAACTAATTTCATCCAAAACAAGAACAATTTTCCCTTTTTTGGTTTGCCCGGCAAGACTCCAAAACAAATCCCCCCAGTCATCAGCTCTTGGAAGGGGGATTTTTAATTCGCGTTGCAGTTGTCTGGCAAATTCCTCTCTCTGATCGGCAGCTGAAATCTCATTGGTGGGTGGGAGTCCAGAAAAAACGTAGTGGGGTATTTTACTAGCAAATTCCTGGGCTAAACGACTCTTTCCAATGCGTCGCCTGCCACGAATAACTACAAGACTTGAAGACTTTTTCTTAAAGAGTTCTTGCAGCATTTGAAGCTCTCTTTTGCGCCCTATAAACGTGTGTAGCATGGTATTGCCTATAATTTGGTGATGAACTAATAGTAGCAAAACCACATCACCAAATCAAGAAATTTCGATTTGGTGATACGATGTAAGCGGGATTCGGGTATTTACATTGATTGTTTTTGTATGAAATAGCAATAAAATTAATTTTAATAACTGTAGTCAAAGACTTGACAAGTTAATCTTAAGAGTATATTATATTATTAAAGTTATTGATAAAAGGAGATTAATGGTGAGTTCTAATTCTATTAATGAAGATCGGGGGGATCACGCAACTTGCTTTATTTGTTTGAGTGATTATGAAGGGGGAGAGGAAAAAAGCTGTTTGAATTGCAGTCATATTTTTCATAGTGATTGCTTGGTTGATATGCGTAGGCACAGCGCTGCAGCGGTAGCCAACTCCTGTCCCTTATGCCGCACAAGGATCACTTCGATTAATGAAGAACCAGTAGAGCCTATTGTAGAGCCTGTTATTATCAGAGCTCGAAGAATTGAAGAACAGATTTATGAAGACGAAATGCTTGTTCTTCAATTCCAAAATCGATGGCAAATGGCACCTCCACCGCCCGCCGATCTGCCTTATGCTGCCCAGGCAGCTTTTGTTGATCGATATTGGGAAAGGGATTATCCACCGCGCGCTAACGCGCCCTCTGCTTTAGAGCAGGCATATGCACTTCTAGCTCAACAGCTTCTGGATCAAGAGTATATTATACGCAGAGCCATGATTTTTCGGTAATTAATTCTTAGGCCCATCGGGTCGTTATTGAATAGCCCAGCGCCGCAAGGCCTGGGTAAACGGAAATATAAACATAGCCTGAACGGGCGATGTTAGAACCCACATACCAATGCCGTTCCTTCGGAACCCGATTTTTTTTATCGCCATTACCCAGGCCTTGCGGCCTTGTCATTACCTAAAAAATTCAAATTTAATATTTGCGCTAAGTCATGCGCTTCTACAAGGTTAATTAACCAGCTTATTTCTAAGCGGATCTCTATGGAATAAAAATGTATTTAATCTTTATCCCGTTAGGGATAAAGATTAAATACATTCTGTAAATCTAAAATGCGTCGTTTTCAGAGTTAAGCAGCCAGTCTTTAAAAAATATTGATTTTACTCGAAAAAGCATTCTAGAGTAGTATTCCAAGATCTAAACTTGGGAAGTCACATGTTTAAACGATGGCTGATTGATGCGGGTCTGTATTGTGTGTTTTGGTTTGTCAAAGGTGTTGTAGCGCTCCGCTATCGTGTGAGGATTGTGGGGCTTGAGAATTTGCCTCAGAAAGGGGGGATTTTGTTTTTGCCCAACCATCCGGCGGAGATGGAACCTGTGATTCTCATGGTTGCTTTGTGGCGCAAGTTTAAATTGCGCCCGCTCGTTGTCGAACAATTCTATTATTTGAAATATGCTTATTTTTTCATGCAATGTGTTAAGGCGCTCCCTTTGCCTGATATTGAAAGAGGGGGGAATCGTTGGAAAGTGAAAGAAGTGGAAACGCTTTTACATACTGTTTCAGAAGAGCTCAAGAAAGGGGGGAATTTCCTTATTTATCCGGCGGGAAAACTAAAGCTCGGAGAATTGGAGGTCATTGGAGGTGCGTCGTTTGTTCATAACGTTTTAAAGGCGTGTCCTGATGCTACGGTTGTATTGATACGGACAACGGGGCTTTGGGGTAGTAGTTTTTCAAGAGCGTTGACGGGGAAAGTTCCCGATTTTTGGAAGACGACTGTGCAGGGGATACGGATTATTTTTAAAAACGGTTTGTTTTTTACACCGCGGAGGGAAGTTTCTGTTGAGATGGAGGTTGCGTCGGGTGATTTTCCTTTTGGAAAGCCTCGGCTGGTGCTTAATAGATATTTGGAAGAGTGGTATAACAAAAAACCTGATCCGTTAAAACTTGTCTCCTATTTCTTTTTAAAGGAGCAAGTTCCTAAAGTTGCAGAAATGAAAGTGGAGAAAAAAGATGAGAAAGAAATTAGAGTTAGCCCAGAAATTGAAGGGGAGATCAAAACAAAGATAGCTCTTTTATCCAAAAGACCCAAAGAGCAGATTCGAAATGAGATGAACCTTTCCCTGGATCTCGGCCTAGATTCTTTAGACATTGCACAGATCTATTTTTATTTAGATCAATATTTTGAAAGATCTGATCTTGAGCATGGGGAGCTTCAAACTGTCGCAGATGTACTTGTGGCAGCATCTTGCCACAGAGCGGAGACGGCAGACACTACGCAGCTGAAAAAGAGCAAAGCTTTTTGGCCCAAGGAAAAAAACCGGAGGCCCCCAACGCAGATTACAGGCAAAACTATTCAGGAAGCTTTTTTGCAGGTTTGTCTCGCGCGAAAAAGTGAGGTTGCTATAGCAGACGCTATGTCAGGTGTTTTACGTTATAAAAAACTCAAGCTATCAGCGCTTGTCTTGTCAAAATACATTGAAGAATTGGAGGGGGAGAAGATTGGGATCTTGCTCCCTTCAAGTGTAGGGGCCTATATCTGCATTATGGCTACCCTTCTTGCAAATAAGGTTCCTGTGATGCTCAATTGGACAGCCGGAAAACGCTCTTTAGAACACGCTTCAAATGTCACGAAGCTATCTTGCGTGCTCACCTCGCGTAAGTTTTTAGATAGATTGGATAATGGAGATATCACTCCGATAGAAAATAAGCTTCTTTTGCTTGAAAATGTCAAACATCAAATCACCCTTAAACACAAACTCAAGGCCCTCTTTTCTGGCAAAAAGGAGTACAAGGAAGAAGATACGGCCGTCATTTTATTTACAAGCGGCACCGAGTCTTTACCGAAAGCAGTTCCTCTAACTCATCGCAATATCCTTTCCAATCAAAATGCTGCATTATCCTGCGTGAATTTTAAAGCAAATGATCTGATGTACGGGATACTCCCTCCCTTCCATTCCTTCGGCTTTTCCGTTACTGGACTTTTACCTATTCTAGCGGGACTAAAAGTCTTTTACGCGCCAGATCCTACAGATAGCAGGGGAATGGCAAACGACATTGCCCATTTTAAACCCACACTATTTTGTGCAGCGCCCAGTTTTATTGTCTCTGTTTTTAAAATCGCTAGATTAGAAGATTTAAAATCGGTGCGGCTCATTGTCACAGGGGCCGAAAAGGCTCCGCAGGAATTATTGAATTATATCAAGGAACTGAAAGCAGATTTTATTGAAGGGTATGGGATCACCGAATGTGCCCCTATCGTTACGTTAACCCGTCCGGGCGAGCCTATCATTGGAGTGGGGAAACCCTTGCCGGGAATAGAGCTCCGCATTATCGAAGAAAACGAGATCTGTATTCACGGGCCAAATGTTTTCAAGGGATATCTGGCTAACAATATAAACCCTTTTATTGAAATCGATGGGAAAAAATGGTACCGCTCGGGGGATATGGGAAAAATTGACCCTGATGGCTCCCTGATCCTCCTCGGCCGCCTGAAACGCTTTGTCAAAATCGGGGGAGAGATGGTGTCGCTCGCTGGTCTTGAAGAGGAGATCGGGCTCCTCACTTCGAAGCCCATAGCGATCAGCGCTCGTGAGCCAGAAGGGGGTAAGCCTGAGCTTATCCTCTTTGCCACAACCCCCCTAGATAAAGAGGAGGTCAACGCTGCGTTGGCCGCTGCTGGGTATGGGAGAATAGTAAAAATTTCTCAAATCAAGCAGATTAAAGAGATTCCCTTGACGGGGACAGGCAAAACCCATTATCGTTTACTAGACGAAATGTGAATAATATGAAATTAAAACTATACAATACAGAGACCAGGGAAAAGGAGGAGATCGCCCCCATTGATGGACACACCATCAAAATGTACACTTGCGGTCCTACGGTATATAATTTTGCCCATATCGGCAATTTTCGCACCTACGTTTTTGAAGATCTTTTACGCCGTACTCTGAAATTTTTTGGCCACAAAGTCTTTCAAGTGATGAATATCACCGATATCGATGATAAGACAATTAAAGGGGCGCTCGCTCAGGGGATCAAACTCGAAGAATTCACAGACCCCTTCGAGGAGGCTTTCTTTGATGACCTAAGAACATTGAATATTGAACCTGTAGAAAATTACCCTCGAGCGACCGATTATATCCAGGATATGATCGTGGTGATTCAAAAGCTTTTAGAAAAAGGGGCAGCTTACCACGGCTCAGACAGGAGCGTTTATTTCGCCATCGGCCAGTTCCCTTCTTACGGCCGCCTTTCCCACTTAAAGATCGATGAATTAAAAGCGGGCGCATCAGAGAGGGTAGAAGCCGATGAATACGACAAAGAACATGTTTGCGACTTCGTTCTTTGGAAAGCTTATGAGCAAACACGAGACGGGGATATTTTTTGGGATAGCCCCTTTGGACCCGGCAGACCCGGGTGGCATATTGAATGTTCTGCTATGGCGATGCAACTTTTAGGGGAATGCATTGATATCCACTGTGGTGGTGTCGACAATATGTTCCCCCATCATGAAAACGAAATCGCGCAATGTGAGGCCTTTTCAGGAAAACACTTTGTAAAACACTGGCTCCATGCAGAGCATCTTCTTGTTGATCAGCGCAAAATGTCCAAAAGTCTCGGCAACTTCTTTACATTGAGAGATCTTCTCGATAAAGGCTACCTGGGACCAGAGATCCGCTATCTTCTTTTGCAAACACATTACAAAACGCAGCTTAACTTCACCTTTCAAGGATTAGATGGTGCAAAAAACACTCTGCAGCGCCTTTCCGATTTTATTTACAGGCTTAAAGAGATCAAAGATCCCGTAAACTATGACCTAGCTCTCCCTTTTCTTGTAAAAGCTGAAAAAGCCTTTAAAGAGGCTCTTGCCGATGATCTCAACATTTCTCTTGCTCTTGGAGCCCTTTTCGATATGCTGCGCGAGATCAATACCCTTTGCGATCAAGGCAAAATAGGGATGAAAGAAGCAAAAACTGTACTAGAACATCTCCATCATATCAATCAAGTGCTCGGCGTCCTTCCTCTCGAGGAAAAAGCCCTGCACGTCGCCTCAGAGCTCGAGGACGCCCTTCAAAAGAGGCAAGATGCCCGCACACAAAAAAACTGGAAAGAAGCAGACAAGTGGCGCGACTTTATCCATGCTGCCGGTTATCTCATCGAAGACACCCCATCTGGCGCTCGTCTTAAAAAGGGGAAAGTATGAACCAAAGAATGACCAAAGATGAGCTTTTCCTACTCACCCTCTACAAAATAGCCCATGCAAAAGGTGATCCTACCCATCAAATAGATCGTTTCCTCATCGGAAAAGCGATCAATCAAAATGAACGTATGTGCAATAACATCGTCCGCCACCTGGCCCAGGCCAATTTCATCAAAAAAGGGGATGAGAACTTCATCTACCTCACCGAGCAAGGGCTCCGTCTAGTAGATCAGCTAAGGAGATAATTTCCATTATGGTATCAGTACCATCAGCAATAAGCGCCCATCAAGCATACCAAGACTTTAGGCGTGCGATAGATGAAACCGGCTGTATCAAATTTTGCAAAGGGGTCGCTAAGGCAATCGCTATCTTTATAAGGCTCATTGCAGAGATTATTGTGTTCGCTCTTTCTATTCCTATTATTCTTGTTGCTTGTTGTATGAAGAAGCGCATCATTAAAAAGTTGATCTTGCCGGCTGTCGAAAATATTATTTATATTCCCCACCCGATCTATTTTAAATCGTCTGATGGGGTTTGTCTCGAAGGGGTTTACCATAGAGGTACCACGAATCCAGATATTGTTGTGATCTGCAGTACAGGCAATATGATGAGCGCGCAGTCGATCCTTCCCCATATCAAAAAGATGGGGTGCTCTATATTTGCCTACAACCGGAGAGGCGTAGGAGGAAGTGAAGGTTTCCCCTGGAATCCGGCAGATTTAAGGAGAGATGCAGGGGCAGCTCTTGACTATGTTGTAAGTAAAAACGGTAGGATTAAAGCTAAACCTGAAAATATTAAAGCCTTTGGCTACTCGATGGGCGGTCATGAGGCGCTTTCACTTGCAAAGTATGCAAAAGCTAAATATAAGGTGGACATTTCTTTTGTTATGGATGCTACCTTTACGAATTTGATCGATGTTGTTCATGCGCATCTCGATGTTAGGGAAAACTCCTGTCACATACTTCCAAAATTTGGTCTGAAATTTATCACTTATTGTGTCCTTAAGATCATTGGATGGGGCAGTGTTGATAATACGAGATTAATAAGCGGTCTTAAAAAGGAGCGTTGTTTCATAATTAGTCGTGCAGACGATGAGGTCATTTTACCACGTATTGTAATGAGAGATCCTCAAGGCAAGGAACACCTAGTTTCTCCAGGCGCTCAATTGGCTTATCCAGGAGCTAAACCAGATCTAATTCTTCCGAATGCCAGCCATTGTGGCTTCCCTCTCCACGCACCCCAAATCCAAGAATTTTTCCAAAAAGCCATTAGACCTCTCTCTTGATTTAAACTTTTTTTTCTATATGGTGGGTAGAAAGAGGGTCAAATGGCAGCACCAATCGGAGGCGGGAGTTCTTTGCCACCGCCTAGAGGAGGTGAAAGTAAAAAGAAAGAGGAAAAAGATTGGGTGCAAGTATGCCTCGACTCTTGCAAAAAAGAAGCTGCCAGACAAGTTCCTAACTTCGCCACGCAACATCTACCGGAGAAAGAAATAAGAGAATTTTCAAAAGCTTTTGTCGAAAATGCTGTAAAAAATATCAAAGATTACCAAAGCCAAGATGTTTCTGCTTCGGAACCCCCGGCAGAACCTTTAGAAAATAGTGATCAATTGGAAACGGTTTTTTATCAAGAAATGGCAGCTGCCATTCTAAGTCAAACACCACTAGAAGATTTGTTTAAGTATCTCGAAACTTTATCCATTACCAATCCAAGAGTTAACATTGAAATTGCCAAATTGTGTGCCCAGAAAGATGCTGCGTGGACAGCTGAACATATTTACAGTTTTGGTATCACAGACCAAAACGGGCTTGTTGCTATTGCCAAACTATGTGTTCAGCAAGATTATGAAACGACATCTCGCTATTTTATGAGTTTTAACATCACAGACCTAAACGAACGTATTGCCATTGCAAAACTGTGTGCTCAGCAAGATGGTAGAACGACATCTCTCTGTATTGGGAATTTTTGGATCACAGACCAAAACGAACTTATTGTTATTGCTAAACTGTGTGCTCAGCAAGATGGGTGGGGGACAGCTGAGCATATTCAAAATTTTGGCATTGAAGAGGAACCTGCACTTGTTGCTATTGCCAAACTATGTGCTCAGGAAAATGGTGGATCAACCGCCCACCATATTAAGAATTTTGGCATCACAGATCAAAACGGACTTATTGCCATCGCCAAACTATGTGCTCAGGAATCTGGTGGATCAACCGCCTACTGTATTAAGGATTTTAACATCATAGACAAAAACGAACTTATTGCTATTGCCAAACTATGTGCTCAGTCAAAAGGAGGACAAACCGCCCGCCATATTAAGGGTTTTGACATCATAGACCAAAACGAACTTATTGCTATTGCCAAACTATGTGCTCATCAAAATGGCGGTGGGACAGCCGAATATATTGAAAATTTTCCTATCACAGACAAAAACGAACTTATTGCTATTGCCAAACTATGTGCTCAGCAAAATGGCGGTGGAACAGCTAAATATATTGCAAATTTTGACATTAAAGACGAACTCGGACGTGTTGCTATTGCCAAACTATGTGCTCAGCAAGATGGGTGGGGGACAGGCCATTATATTGAGAACTTTGGCTTAAGTGAAACAAATAAAGTCTGGATTGAGTCTCTTTGTTTAGTGGAGTTATTAAATCATCCTGAACATAAAGATTTACTGTGTGATATCCTAGGAAAGCGCTTAGAAATATCTCAGGATGACTTAAAAAAACTCGATCGGGCAGCTTTAATTAAATTAGTTCTACGTAACCTCGCTGTCAATTGTAGAAAAACTGTTAATAAGCCTGTTTCACCAGATGCTGAAAATATTTTAGAGCATATTCTTACTTATGAAAACCTTCCGACTGCAGCTTTTTTACAATTGATAGCTAGGTTAGATGAGCCTTTTTCACCAGATGAGGAAAATATTTTAGAGCATATCCTTACTTATAAAAACCTCCCAATTGCAGCT
>JABDAY010000018.1:10621-34793 GCA_013288895.1 Chlamydiota bacterium
TACAATTGATAGCTAGGTTAGATGAGCCTTTTTCACCAGATGAGGAAAATATTTTAGAGCATATCCTTACTTATAAAAACCTCCCAATTGCAGCTTTTCTTGTAGAGATGTTTAGCAGAGATATTGTACCTTCCTACTTTGAAAAATACCGCGCGCTTACAGGAGATCACCCCTATCTTTATTTAACAATGATCCCCATAGCAAAGTGGTGTAAGGATACAAAAGATGCACGATTCATTGCAGAATTCCTTCATGACAAGAGAAAAGATTTTAAAGATGCTAGATCAGGGCTCATGCAACAATGGCTTCTTACTTGCAAAGCCTTGGAAGAATCCACTCTGCCGGATGCCAGAAAGCTAGAGCTTCTCTCTACAGTAAATAATAAACAACATCTCGGTATTGTCCAGGTTCTTTGCGCCTTAAAAAGGGAAGATCTCTTGTTAATACCAGATATACTCTTTAGCGAGCTTTTGAGACGTTGTTTATCTGAAGATCCTTATTTAGGACTACAAGGGATAGACCCTAAAAAATATCTAGAGACATTTGGGAACATGAGAATTCCCCTTGCATGGGCAACTTATGAAGCAGGGCTAACTAGGATAGGAGATGTAGAGGTGCAAAAGGAGTTTAGACGTTTTTTCGTTTCTGTCTTAAATAATACTGTAACCCAAGAAAGATACCGGACAGATAATAGTCCTCATCTTAAAAAGATCGAGGAAACTTCTCCCGAAGTTTTTACTAAATGGCAAACTGCCATACCCTCGTTTACCCTTGATAAGTTGAATGAAAGAGCCTTTTCCTTTGCTCCCTTTTTAAAGGACAAAATTCATGACCGCCACCTCGTTTTTGAACAATTGCCAAACGAGATCCAGATTCTTTGCAATGAGCTAAAAGGGGAATTTTCTCAAGAAAAACTATTCGTTTTATTGGAGCAATTAAAAGCCTCCGATCAATTTCCCTTCCCCGAGTTTATTCATGATATAGAATCGCTCATCCAAGTACTATCTAGGCCCATAGAAAATAAAGAATATATCGTCGTAGATACCGATAATTGGCAAGACCTGTATTTATCGGGCACCGAGGTTCCGGGGAGCTGCCAGAGAGTGGATGGAGACCCAGATCTTAACAAATGTCTTCTTGCTTATGTAATGGATGGGAAAAACCGGATGGTTGCTGTCAAAGACCCTTCCGGAAAAATTGTGGCAAGAGCACTGATCCGCCATCTTTGGGATATAACAAATCAAAAACCTGTCATTTTCCTCGATCGCTTCTATCCTCAGCCCTGTGCTTTTGAAGAAGCCATCACCCAAATGGCTCTCCTCAAAGCCAAAGCACTTAACATTCCTCTTATATCGGATAGGGGAGAAGCCTATGCAGGCAAAGTGGTCTCCCTTGGCAGCCCTTCCCCTTACGAATACGCCGATGCAAGCGATGGTGTTATGAAAGGGGGTATCTTTACCATCAACTCCCCAAAGCTTTTATATGCCGCTGCCGCTGCATAACTCGCTTCGCCTATTTCATGCCTCTCTTGATTTAAACTTTTTTTTATATATTGTAGAAAGAAAGAGGGTAAAATGATAGCACCAATCAGAGGCGGGGATTCTTTGCCATCTCCTAGCAGAGGTGAAAGTAAAAAGAAAGAGGAAAAAGATTGGGTGCAAGTATGCCTAGATTCTTGCAAAAAAGAAGCTGCCAGACGAGTGCCTAACTTTGCCACGCAACATCTACCTGAGCAGCAAATAAGAGAATTTTCAAAAGCTTTTGTCGAAAATGCTGTAAAAAATATCAAAGATTACCAAAGCCAAGACGTTTCTGCTTCGGAAGCCCCGGCAGAACCTTTAGAAAATAGCAATCAATTGGAAACGGTTTTTTATCAAGAAATGGCAGCTACCATTCTAAGTCAAACACCACTAGAAGATTTGTTCGACTATATCAGCAATTTTTCCAGTACCAATCCAAGACTCAGTATCGAAATTGCCAAACTGTGTGCTCAGCAAAGTCCTAGAGCAACCGCCTATGGTATTAAGAATTTTGGCATCACAGACCAAACCGCGCTTATTGCCATTGCCAAACTATGTGTTCAGAAACAAGTTAACGCAATCGCCGAATATATTAAGAATTTTGACATCACAGACCAAAACGAACTTATTGCTATTGCCAAACTAGGTGCTCAGCAAGATGGTAGAGGGATAGCCGAATATATTAAAAATTTTGATATCAAAGACAAAAATGAACTTATTGCCATTGCCAAACTATGTGTTCAGGAAAATGGTGGAGAGACAGCCGAATATATTGAAAATTTTGGCATCACAGACAAAAAGGAACTTATTGCTATTGCCAAAATATGTGCTCAGCAAGATGGTGGAAGGACAGCCGACTATATTAAAAATTTTCACATCACAGACCAAAACGAACTTATTGCTATTGCCAAAATATGTGCTCAGCAAAATGTAGCAGGGATGGTCCTACATGTTAAAAATTTTGACATTAAAGACGAATTCGGACTTCTTGTCATTGCCGAGATATGTGCTCAGCAAAATGGTTACTGGACACTCCGTTATATTAAGAACTTTGGCTTAAGTGAAACGAATAAAGTCTGGATTGAGTCTCTTTGTTTAGTGGAGTTATTAAATCATCCTGAACATAAAGATTTACTGTGTGATATCCTTGGAAAGCACTTAGAAATATCTCCGGATGACTTAAATAAACTCGATCGGGCAGCTTTAATTAAATTAGTTCTACGTAACCTCGCTGTCAATTGTAGAAAAACTGTTAATGAGCCTGTTTCACCAGATGCTGAAAATATTTTAGAGCATATCCTTACTTATAAAAACCTTCCGACTGCAACTTTTCTACAATTGATAGCTAGGTTAGATGAGCCTTTTTCACCAGATGAGGAAAATATTTTAGAGCATATCCTTACTTATAAAAACCTCCCAATTGCAGCTTTTCTTGTAGAGATGTTTAGCAGAGATATTGTACCTTCCTACTTTGAAAAATACCGCGCGCTTACAGGAGATCACCCCTATCTTTATTTAACAATGATCCCCATAGCAAAGTGGTGTAAGGATACAAAAGATGCACGATTCATTGCAGAATTCCTTCATGACAAGAGAAAAGATTTTAAAGATGCTAGATCAGGGCTCATGCAACAATGGCTTCTTACTTGCAAAGCCTTGGAAGAATCCACTCTGCCGGATGCCAGAAAGCTAGAGCTTCTCTCTACAGTAAATAATAAACAACATCTCGGTATTGTCCAGGTTCTTTGCGCCTTAAAAAGGGAAGATCTCTTGTTAATACCAGATATACTCTTTAGCGAGCTTTTGAGACGTTGTTTATCTGAAGATCCTTATTTAGGACTACAAGGGATAGACCCTAAAAAATATCTAGAGACATTTGGGAACATGAGAATTCCCCTTGCATGGGCAACTTATGAAGCAGGGCTAACTAGGATAGGAGATGTAGAGGTGCAAAAGGAGTTTAGACGTTTTTTCGTTTCTGTCTTAAATAATACTGTAACCCAAGAAAGATACCGGACAGATAATAGTCCTCATCTTAAAAAGATCGAGGAAACTTCTCCCGAAGTTTTTACTAAATGGCAAACTGCCATACCCTCGTTTACCCTTGATAAGTTGAATGAAAGAGCCTTTTCCTTTGCTCCCTTTTTAAAGGACAAAATTCATGACCGCCACCTCGTTTTTGAACAATTGCCAAACGAGATCCAGATTCTTTGCAATGAGCTAAAAGGGGAATTTTCTCAAGAAAAACTATTCGTTTTATTGGAGCAATTAAAAGCCTCCGATCAATTTCCCTTCCCCGAGTTTATTCATGATATAGAATCGCTCATCCAAGTACTATCTAGGCCCATAGAAAATAAAGAATATATCGTCGTAGATACCGATAATTGGCAAGACCTGTATTTATCGGGCACCGAGGTTCCGGGGAGCTGCCAGAGAGTGGATGGAGACCCAGATCTTAACAAATGTCTTCTTGCTTATGTAATGGATGGGAAAAACCGGATGGTTGCTGTCAAAGACCCTTCCGGAAAAATTGTGGCAAGAGCACTGATCCGCCATCTTTGGGATATAACAAATCAAAAACCTGTCATTTTCCTCGATCGCTTCTATCCTCAGCCCTGTGCTTTTGAAGAAGCCATCACCCAAATGGCTCTCCTCAAAGCCAAAGCACTTAACATTCCTCTTATATCGGATAGGGGAGAAGCCTATGCAGGCAAAGTGGTCTCCCTTGGCAGCCCTTCCCCTTACGAATACGCCGATGCAAGCGATGGTGTTATGAAAGGGGGTATCTTTACCATCAACTCCCCAAAGCTTTTATATGCCGCTGCCGCTGCATAATTACAATGGTCTGCCGAGGAGTTTTGAGGCGGCGGGCATGTTTTTTTCTTCGAGGTATTTTCTGATTTTGCCAGACGAGACCACTTCCCCATCGATGGTTGTTTTATCGATGTAGTCTGAGTTGAAATAGTTGAGTTTTTTTATGTTTTCTTCTGTGCCTTGGCGCTGGTATCCAAATGCGCTTCCTTTACCGAGGACTAGATAAGAGAAAGGAAATTTTTGATGGATCTCAGAAAGAAATTGGTCATAGGTTTTTGAAGCGAGTTCTTTGTTGAATTCTAGAAGGATGACTAGGTTTACCCCTGCTTGCTTTAGAAGTTTGAGCCTCTCTTCCAGGCTGCAAATTAAGCGTACAGGCCGGCCAAAATACTCTGCGGGGTGGTTAGAGAAGGTTAGGACTGCGAGGGTTCCGTTGGGGCCGATTTTGCCCCTTAAATGGCGCAGGAGGGCCAAATGACCGAGGTGTACCCCGTCAAAGCTGCCAACGGTTAGGCCACATGGTTGCGGGAGAGGGGGGATGTTGTTTAGGTCTGAAATAATAAGCATAAACTCCGTATTTTCTTAACCGCTGTCATCACTTCGCGATTTAACTACCGCTATCGCGGTTAAGAGCGTGCTAATTTTTTACTTCCTCTTGTTTTAAAAGATGATGAACAGAATCCATCTCCACGCAGTCTTTGAGTTCGAAGGGGCCGCTGCGGGTGCGGGTTAGGGCGGAGAGGTGTGCGTAGGTGCCTAGCATTTGGCCCAGGTCGTGGGCGATGGCTCTGATGTAAGTGCCTTTGGAACAGGAGATATCAAGGACGAGATGGGGATAATCATAGGATATCAACGTTGTTTTCAGGGTTACAGATTTGGCTTCACGTTCAATTTCTTTTCCTTTGCGCGCGAGTTCGTAGAGTTTTTTGCCGTTTACTTTTTTTGCGGAGAACATGGGGGGTATTTGTTGGATTGTTCCTTGGAAGCTTAGGAGGGCTTGGTTGATTTCGTTGAGCGTTGGAATAATGGGGGACTGTGCCATGATTTTTCCGTCGATATCATAGGTATCGGTTTCAATCCCTAAGTGGAGGGTGGCTAGGTATTGTTTGTCGTGATTGAGAAATTCATTGGAGCGTTTTGTGAATTCTCTACCGATGAGCATGACCATGACCCCTGTTGCAAAAGGGTCGAGCGTGCCCGCGTGGCCGATCGTTTTAACACCGGTAACTTTGCGCAGGAATGCTACTAAGCTAAAGGAGGTTTTTCCTTTGGGTTTATTCAGTAGGAGAAGCCCCTGAGTGCCTGTGCTGCTTTTCATTATGGATCTCTCCGAGTAAGGCGTCAATTTTCATTTGTTGATCGACAGAATTATCGAGTTTAAAGACAAGGGTGGGGAAGTAGCGCATGACGACTTTTTTGGAAGCTTGCACGGCAATAAAGCCTGCTGCAGACATAAGCGCTTCAAGGGTTTTTTCCTTGTCTTCTTTTGTTCCGATGACGCTAATGAGAACTTTTGCGTGGTGGAGGTCTTTTGAGATGTCAACGTTTGTCACGGTGATGATCCCCTTAACGCGCGGATCTTTAATTTCACGCATGATCACTTCAGAAAGGACTTCTCTTAAGAGGGAGTTTAACCTTGGACTGCGATCTTTCATAACTCTTGCTCCAAGTAGGTGACTTCAAATGCCTGGATGGTATCATCCACTTGAACGTCATTATTGTTTTGGAGGAGAATTCCACATTCAAGCCCTTTGCTAACTTCTTTGACATCGTCTTTATTTCGTTTTAAAGAAGTGATAGGTCCTTTCCAAACCATTTTACCACCCCTCATCAAGCGGACATGGTTGCCGCGTTTAATGGTTCCATCGGTGACTTGGCAGCCTGCGATGACGCCGAGCTGAGAAGCTCTAAAGAGTGTTTTAACAAGGGCCTCTCCTGTATCATTTTCCTGGGCAATTTTATCGAGAAGGGAGCGCATGATCTCTTTGACATCGTCGACAGCATGATAGATGATATCGTGTGTTCTGACGGTGATCTTGTTCTCTTTGATAAGGCCGACAGCATGTTTCTCCACTTTGGTATGAAATCCGAAAATGGTAGCTTTGGATGCGGCTGCAAGTTGTACGTCAGATTCAGATATTTCTCCTACTTCAGAGGAGATGATATTTAAGATGACTTTATTCGAAATAATCTTTTGCAATGAAGTTTTAAGCGCTTCGAGAGAACCTTGCACATCTGCGCGTAATATGAGTGTAAGAACTTTCTTCTCGCTGCTCTCCGCCTTTTGTTGCAGAAGTCCTTCGAGTCCTGCTGGTTTTGCTTGTTGCAGTTTGACCCGCTTTTCCCCTTCGGTCCTTTGGTGGGAGAGCTCTTTTGCTTCGTTTTCAGATTTAACGGCGATAAATTCACTGCCAGCTTCGGGTAAGCCCGAAAGACCTGTAATTTTAACAGGTGCGGAGGGGCCTGCCTCTACCATTGTCTTTCCTGCTGCATCGTGCATCGTTTTTACCCGCGCCCAATGTTGATCGAATACAAGAGGATCGCCTAAACGGAGTGTTCCATTTTGGACAAGAACAGTTGCAACAGGTCCTAGACCTTTATGCATTTGAGATTCGATCACTGTACCGCGCGCCCTTGAATGGGGATTTGCTCTTAATTCTAAAACTTCAGCTTGAAGTGCGAGCATTTCTAAAAGCTCTTTTATCCCTTGTCCAGTAATTGCTGAGCAGTTTACGGCGATGGTGGTGCCTCCCCAGCTTTCAACTAAAAGTTCGTGTTCAGATAATTGGCGATAAATATTTTCTGCATTGAAATTGGGCTTATCGCATTTATTGAGGGCAACAACAATGGGTACTGCAGCTGCTTTTGCTTGTTTAAGAGCCTCTTCAGTTTGTGCTTTAATCCCTTCATCGCCTGCAATAACTAGTACGATGATATCGGTGATATCTGCGCCGCGGCTTCTCATCGCAGAAAAAGCTTCGTGGCCAGGTGTATCAAGGATACTGATATCTCCTACCGCCGTGTGGCATTTAAATGCGCCGATGTGTTGCGTGATCGCGCCTGCTTCTCCTCCAGCGACATTAGTTTTGCGGATATAATCGATTAAGCTGGTTTTGCCGTGATCAACGTGGCCCATAAATGCGACTACAGGAGGTCTGATGATCAGTTGATCAGGAGGGGATTCGAGCACTTCTTCTTTAATCGATTTGCCTGTAATGCGTATTCTTTCTTCTTCTGTTTTATCTATTGTGATCTCACATTCGAATTCGTGACCAAGAAGTTGTACAGTTGTTTCATCTTCTAGAAAATCGTTAAGTGTTAAGACAATTCCCTGCATAAAGAGTTTAGAGATCAGCTGAGAGGCCTTAAGTTTCATTTCAACAGCTAAATCTTTGACTGTGATAGGAAGACGAATTTTAAGGTTTTTAGGACGAATGACGGGTTCTTCAAAAGTAAGGCCCCCTTTTTGTTTTGAAGGTCGCTTTCTTCTCCATTCAGCGTCATCTGAGGCGCGCAAACCTTGTCTGTCTCTTGAGTCAAACCCAGTTTTATTTTCCAATTTCTTTGGTTTGACGTCTTTAAAATCTCTAAAGCCTGTAGGTTTTTTCTCCTCAAAAGAAGGTTTTGGTTTTTTGCCTGGCTCATCAGGTCGGGGAGTCACAGCTCCACCCGGGCGTAAATAAGGAGTTCTTGTGCTGCCTTGATAAGGTCTTGGGCCAGCGTAGGGTGGTCTTGGGCCTGCATAGGGTGGTCTCGGACCGCCTTGATAGGGAGGCCTTGGGCCGCCAGCATAGGGGGGCCTTGGTCCTGCATTATAAGGAGGGCGTGAACCTCCTTGATAAGGGGGCCGTGGGCCAGCGTTATAAGGAGGTCTTGATCCACCTTCTCTCAAAGGAGGAGGAGATACATATTCTTTTTTTTGTCCATCGGGAGGATGTGGTGCGCGTGCAGCAGGTGGTGTGTAAGGTTTTTTTTCTTCTGCAGGAGTCGGTGCAGCTGGACTGGCTGGAGCAGCAGCAGCTGGTGCCCGCGGAGGCGCCGACACAGGAAGAGGGGGCGCAGGAGGCGGGGCCTCTTTCGCTTCAAGAGGTGGTGGAGCTTCCTCCTTTTTTTCTTCAGGAGTTTTTTTTTCTGGAGCTGGAGGCTTCTTAGCCTTGCTCAGCTTCAATGCTTCGGCAAGCTGTGTATTCTTAATATTTATTTTTATTTTTGCCAAAGCTTATATCCTCGCTTTTCGTATTTGGTCTAAGATCTTATCTGCCATTTCGAGACTGATTTCAGGAATAGTTGCGAGTTGCTCTCGTGTTGCAACGAGCACTTTTCTAGGGGTATCAAAGCCGGCGCTGATCAAGCTCTCAATGATCATATTATTGATCCCTTCGATCTGTAGTTTTTGATCGAGTGTAGGATCTTCCGCAGTGGCGAGCTGGCCCCGCTCGACGTTCATAACAGCTTCATACTCGCTCATTTTTTGGACGCTCAGCTCAACATCTAAAAGCTGTCCTGTCAGGCGTGCGTTCATTCCCCTTTTTCCAAGAGCGGTAGGATAATTTTCGTCATCTACCACAATGGATATTGTAGACTCATCTTCACTGACGTGGATTTTTCTGATTTGAACTGGGGATAAAATTTGTTGTAAGAACTGAAGTTTGTCTTCAGTATAGGGGATCACGTCAATCTTTTCATTATTAAGCTCTCTAATGACGTTTTTGATTCTAGTCCCTCTAATTCCCACACAAGCTCCTACTGGATCAACCTTAGGATCGGATGAGCGGACGGCAAGTTTAGTTCGGTAGCCCGGATCTCTGACAATTTTTTCAATTTTAATTGTCCCATCATTTACTTCTGGGACTTCTTGCATAAATAATTGGGTCACAAATTCAGGGTGGCTGCGTGTGAGTATCACTTCAGCTCCCCCTCCATCTGTATCTTTTACTTCAAACAGAAGTGCTTGCACCCGATCGCCGATGTTGTACCGTTCAGTTTTTGGATAAAAACGATCGGGTAAAATCCCTTCTACTTTTCCTAAATCAACAACGAGCGTAGCGCCGCGGATCACCCTTTTTACTGAGCCAGAGATGATTTCTCCCACGCGATGGCGGTATTCTTCGTAAATGACATCTCGTTCTGCTTCTCTCAGTTTTTGTGAGATAACTTGTCTTGCAACTTGCGCTGCAATTCTTCCGAAATCTTGAGGTGTCGCGACGATATCGACCCAGTCTCCAATCTCGCAGGTAGGATTGATGAGTCTTCCTCCTTCTAAAGAGATCTCCTCTTCGGGGATAGTGACTTTATCGACAACTTCTTTTTGAGCTACGACTTCAATATCTCCTGTTTTTTGGTTGATATTGACCGAGACGTTGATTAATCCTTTAGAGCTTTTTCGGGCAGCAACACGTAAAGATTCCTCGATCGCGGAGATAATGATTTCCCGCTTAATTCCTTTTTCCCTCTCTAAATATTCAAAGATTGCGATGAGGTCTTTATTCATTTGTTACTACCTTCTTCTTTATTTTCTTCTACGGGCTCTTTTTTCTTTCTGCCACGCTTTGCTGGGGCGCGAGCGGCTGGTGCATCTCCTACGACAATATCATCCCGGTTGTATTTGTTTTTATCTACCAGGTATTCTTTAATCGAGAGAGCGATCTTCTTGTGTTCAGAATCGAGTTTAATCACTTTTGCAGTGATCTCTTCTCCTTTTTGAACAACATCTTCAACTTTGCCGAAAGGTTGGTCAGAAAGTTCTGTTACGTGTACAAGAGCATCAATACCGTTATCGAGTTCAACAAAGGCTCCAAAGGCTGTGATTTTTGTTACTTTGCCGTGGACAAGAGTCCCTACGGGCATTGTCTTTTCAATTGTTTCCCATGGGTTTGTTCCAAGTTGTTTTACCCCTAATGTGATTTTTTTGCTCTCTTTATCAACAGAAAGGACAATCGCTTCTACTATATCACCTTTCTTCAATACTTCCGAAGGGTGGGAAACTTTTTTAATCCAGCTCAAGTCGGAGATGTGGATCAGCCCATCGATACCGGGCTCGAGTTCAACAAAGGCGCCGTAGTTAGTTAAATTACGGATCTCTGCTTTCACGCTGCTGCCGACGGGGTATTTTTTCTCCACTTCGTCCCAAGGGTTTTTTTCTGTCTGTTTCATACCGAGAGAAACTTTCCCTTCTTCTTTTTGGATAGAGAGAACAATCGCTTCAACCTCATCTCCCTTTTTCACCATCTCATTTGGGTCTGTAATGGCTTTTATCCAAGACATTTCAGAGACGTGGATAAGTCCCTCGATTCCAGGCTCAATTTCAATGAATGCGCCGTAAGGGACAAGGTTGACAATTTTACCTTTGACTCGTGTGCCGGGAGGATATTTTTTTTCTATCTCTTCCCAAGGATTAGATTCTTTTTGTTTCATGCCCAAGGCAACTCTTCCCTTGTCTTTATCAACATGGAGAATAACAACTTCTAGTTCTTGTCCAACATTAACGATCTCAGAAGGGTGCTTGATCCTTTTCCATGTCATATCTGTAATATGGAGGAGGCCATCGATACCATCTAGATCGAGGAACACGCCGAAGTCTGTGATATTTTTCACAACGCCTATACGGATATCCCCTTCGTGGATGTTTTCTAGCATCTCAGCTTTTTTAGAAATTCTCTCTTCTTCGAGAAGTTCGCGGCGAGAGACGACAATATTTTTGCGCTCTGTATTGATTTTTAAAATTTTAAAGTCATAAGTGTGGCCGACATACTCATCGAGGTTCTTAATTCTCTTATTGTCAATTTGAGAGCCAGGGAGGAAGGCTTCCATTCCGATATCAACCATCAAGCCACCCTTAACTTTACGGATGACTTTTCCTCTAACCATCGAGCCTTCTTGGCAATGATTCACAATGTATTCCCATTGTCTTAATCTTCTCGCTTTTTCTCTGGAAAGGACGATTTGACCATCTTCTCCTTCCGCCTGGTCGAGGAACACTTCAACTTCATTACCGAGTAGAAGTTCTTCAGGATCAGAAAATTCTTCAATTGGTACTAGTCCTTCTGATTTAAGGCCCACGTCGATAACGACAAAATCTTTAGTGATTTCAACAATCTTTCCTTTCAAAATGTGACCTGCATGCATCGAGGAAACGGTTCCCTCGCTCGATGAAGATTCTTTCCGGTCTAATAGCTTTCTAAACTGATTGGCTTCTTCTTCTTGAAATTCGACATCGTCGATGACTTTGCTTTCGCTCCACGCATCTTTTAAATTTTTGGACATGTTAAGGGTTACTCCTAAGGGTTTATAACTAATAGAGAAAAGCCTAACAAAACTTTAGTAATAAGACAAGCGGAAAAAAGAAGGAGAGGAAGATCGGGCACGCACGCGGGCACGGGCACGGGCACGAAAGAGGGAGGGAAAACAACTTAAAGTTTTTTTTCTTTCAAGTTCATTTATTAATCGGGCCAGGCGGCAAACTTTTTTAAGAGGCGTTGAATATGAAGAGGTGTGGAATCTGGATTTTCTAAAAACTTTTATTAACAAACATCTCCCATAGGGTCTAGTATTTGAAAAGGCTGGCCTGCTTGGTAGTTGTTTCTTTGTAAAAACGCTTGATAGTGTGCATTCTTTTCAATATACTGTCTTTTGTATCCATCGATCTTTTTTGAGTAGTTCCTTTTAAAATTACATAGAGCTAAGAGAGAGCTAAATGTAAGAAATGCCCCGCAAGAAACTAATGAAATCCAGACTTTTTCCTGAAGAAAAGCTTTTGGAAGGTGGGTCGTACATGAACATGCAATTCCGAGGCTGATTGCTGCGAGTCCTACAAGTAATATAACAAGAGCAACGCGGTTCCACTTATTCATTTCAGGTTTGTTAATCCACCCCGGATGAAATGTATAGACTGGTTCACTCTTCGGTCCTAAATTTAATTCTTCAGGAACCCCATCTTTTGTAAAGTTATAAAATACTAGACCCGCTTCGCTCGCCATAAGCTTTTCCTTTTATTAGATTAATTTCATAGAAATTATATCATTAATATTTCATTGAATCCACTTTAAAATAAATAATATGTTTTTTTAATTTTTTAATTGTTCTGCGAAATATGCGACGGCGCTATCACTACCCACTTCTAGAGCAGTAGCTAGATCAGCGTTTCTCATTTTATCATTCCCCATATATCCATGTATGAGTCCTCGCACAAAGTAGGCTTCTCCAAAGTTGGGGTCGAGCTGAATCGACTTATTTAATTCTTCTAGTGCTTCGTTCAATTCAGGTTGCATGTCTATCGATTCCATGTTCAAGAATTTAAATGTTCCGTTAAAAAAGTGGTAATAATAGGAATATTCACTATTGCAAGAATCGATGAGCTGATTCGTTATTGATAGAATTTGCCCACTGTTGCGGGAGCCGACGAGTTTGTTGGTTGCGATCGAGTCACTGAGTAGATCGGAGGTGGGTTCTGGATCAAGTGGATCTGGTGTTTCTGTAAGTTCTTCAAGTTTTTGGACGAGAGTTTTTTCAAGGTCAGAAATTTTCCCAATTTCAAGAATTTCAGCCATTGTTTCTTCGTGTATTGCCTCAATCTCTAGGAATGCCAGAAACAGAGGGTCTTTATTATTAACGATTTGTCCGAAAGTAGTACTCCTTGTTACAGGAAATGTTTGAGTATTCAATGTATTTATATCTTTTATTTCAATCATATTTTTATCCCATTTTAACTAATTTGCTGTAATTATGCATTTAATGTATTAATCGTAAAAGTAAATAAATTTTTATGGACAGCCTGATGTGCATGCAGACAATCGTCTATTGAATTATCTTGAGTATCTACAAGTTTGCGCATATCATGAGTCGGTATTAATTTAGGATTGAATATGTCAAATGTATGTCAAGTAAATAATAGGGGTGTTAGTTCAACAGTATTACCTAGCCCTAGTAATGCTAGTAGCAATTCCAGTTTAGCAATATTACCTAGCCCTAGCAATGCTGGCGTTATGGAAAATAGGGTGGTTGTTCCTCTTAATGTCCAAAGCCCTCAGAGGGGCCCTGCCCAATCTAATGATCCGTCAAATGTAGCACAAGCGGTTAGCTCTGTCGTTGTTCATGGTAATGGTGACGGGACTCATCGCATTAACCTTCCTCACCCCGATTTCGATTTTCCTGATCGTACTGGACCTGTTGCGGCTAGAGCTCTCAAAAGAATCGGTATTTCTGCTGTAGTGATGCTTGTGGGGATGGGACTTATGGATGCTGGTTTTGCGGAAAATAATTATGTGTATAAGGTAATCGGTATAATTCTTATAGTTGTCGGAGGGTTACTTATGATAGGGTCTATATGCGCACAATGTGCAGAAATTCCTGATTAAACTATTTATCTTGATCCCTAACGGGATAAAGATTAAATACATTCTTATCCATTGTCCACGGGCGCTTCTTCTGGGCGCGAATTATCTTGAGTATGTACAAGTTTGCGCATATGATGAATCGGTATTAATTTAGGAGTGAATATGTCAAGTGTACCTCAAGTAACTAGTGGTAATCCCAATTCAACGGTATTATCTACTGCTAGCAATACTGGCGTTATGGAAAATAGGGTGGTTGTTCCTCTTAATGTTCAAAGCCCTCAGAGGGGCCCTGCCCAATCTAATGATCCGTCAAATGTAGCACAAGCGGTTAGCTCTGCCGTTGCTCATAGTCATGGTGACGGGACTTATCGCATCAACCTTCCTCCACCCAATTTTCATACTGTTAATGCAGCTTCTGGGCCTAATGTTGAAGGAAGACTCTGTATTGCCATTATAATGATAATCGTGGGAATAGCACTTGTGATTGTTGGTTCTGAAATAAATAATAGTAGACTTGAGATAAGCGGTTGGGTTCTTATGGGTGTTGGAGCAGGAGGAGGAGTAGGAACTATTTGTTTTTCGACATGTGAGGAGTGCCCTCCTGATGATGACTGATAGGGCTACTTTGGTGATGAAGTTTGGAGGGGCGTCGCTGGCGCTGCCGGAAAATTTTGAGAAGATCGCCGATATTATTCTAATGCGGGCGAAGGAATATGGGAGGATTGTCGTTGTGGTGAGCGCCATGGGCAATACCACAGATGAGCTTTTGAAGCTTGGGAGGAGGGTGAATGCTAATCCTCCGAGGAGGGAGCTGGACATGCTCATATCAGCCGGGGAACGGATTAGTATGGCCCTTTTGGCAATGGCGCTTGTGGGCAAAGGCAAAGAGGCTATTAGCTTTACGGGGAGCCAGTCGGGGATCATCACTTCTGTAGAGCATTCTGAGGCGCGTATTGTAGATGTGCGCCCTTTTAGGTTGCTGCCCCATTTGGAAGCGGGGAGGGTGGTCATTGTAGCTGGGTTTCAAGGGGTGAGCGGGAAGGGGGAGATCACGACGCTCGGAAGGGGAGGCTCTGATACAACGGCTGTGGCGCTCGGGGCAGCTCTGCGCGCTGACAAGGTAGAATTCTACAAAGATGTCGGGGGCGTTTATGAAGAAGACCCTAAAATAAATCCCGCAGCTAAAATATATCCAAAACTGTCCTATGAGGATGCATATGACCTTATGCAAAAAGGGGCAAAAGTGCTACATTGCAGATGTGTCAATTTAGCTTTTAAAAATAAGCTTCCCCTGCATGTGCGCCCCTTTAGTGATTTAAACTCATCGGGTACACGGATAGGGGATGTATCAGAGGGGAGTGTCCCTATTTATGAGCAGCACCAGGATTGAAACGGTATTCGATGCGGGGGTGGGCGGTATTGTCTTTAACCATCCCATTCAAAATATTTTGCGTAAAATCCTCCCTCACGGTTTTTTTTTTCAGGAGCCGGAGAGATTTCTTGCTGAGCTAAATGCGCAGCTTCCGCTCGTTAAATGGATGATCTGGGAAACAAACGCCGTTTCTGTTTTCCTCCTTTGTCCTGAAAGAGCTGAGGTGGGGAAGTTTTTCTACGATATGATCAGTAGGTGGCTTCTTCCTGGTCAGCAGTTAAATATCGGACTTTTTTTCTCGACAAATTTTAAGTTTCCTGAACTTAGCGATTCTTCATATTCTCTTTCGAAAATAGTGGTCTCTTTTGATAAGGACCAAGATATGGAACTAGTGAAAAATAATCTTGAGATTATTGAAAATGAGATCCGCCTTGGGGTTAACTCTGCTTTTCACGCGAGCCGCATATTAGAAATCAAGGGGCTTTCAATCAATCAAAAAACTTCTCTTATTCAAGAGCGTATCTCCACTCTTGTCAATAAACGGCCCGACGTATTTGATTATGATATTTTTGGGCATATGCAACAGTTTTTAGTGGGCTGTAAAGAGGAGTTCAAAGAGATAAGGGAATACGAGCATCTGACACGGATCATCTATGTGCTTTACCTTTTTCAAAAAGCCCTTCAAATGCAAGGGGAACAATTTCCCCTCGCGCGTCATTTGAGCCTTAAATTATGCAGAACCCGTCTTAATCTCCCCTTTGGTTCGAAAGTCACATTGGCAGTTTTTGTGGGGGTGAATTTTCTAAAGGAAAATGAGATTTTTGAGGAAAAGCATCTGCTCAAAGCTTTATCCAATCATATCCCTGATATCCAGATGGTGGATGATTCTTTGTTTACAAATCACGATCGGGAAAACAAAAGTCAAACCCTCTATCTGGAAGTGGAGAAAGGTTCAGATTTTTCATCGGAAGAGATCGCCCGCTTACGAAGGGTGCTCCCAACAGAGCTTAAAAATTCGATTGAGCAGCTTGTCCGGCCCATATTTATGCCTCGTAATGAAGAAGAGGTGATGCGTAATATTCTCACTTTAAGCAATCAATTAAAGTATATCCGCGATATCCCTCAGATGATCATCTCGTTTGATGAACAGACAGATAAAGAGCTCTCTTTTACTGTTGTCCTTTTAAGGATCTTGTTTCCCGATTCAAGTTCTGTTGGGGATCTTTTTCATAAATCAAAAACCTTTTTAAAATTTATTCCCGACCGAGTGAAAAAAGTGGGCCTCTTGCGTAAAAAACACATTAAGGAAGCTACGGTTTTTAGAGTCAGACTTCCTAATACAGGCTTTTTAAGGGAAGATCACTCAGTAGATCTGTATAAGGTGAGGTTGCATGTAGTGACTGAATTGCAAAGAATCCTAGGAGAGGTGCGCGACTATAACGGCGGCATGATTTCTAAGCAGATTGAGCTCCTCTCCAATCTTAAAAACATCCTCGGTGAAGTTGCAAGTAAACACGAGTTTTTGCTCGAAAACTTCTACCACTCGATCACTCCAGTTGAAATGCGCACAGTTGTGAATCCCCACCTTTTAAAAACATTATTCCTTATGCTGCTAAAACCAGAGTCTCACGCCTTTGCCCAAGAAAATAACCATTACTATTTCATGATCAAAACGGAAAAAGAAGAGCTCGTGGCGAAAATTTTTGAAGCCATCGAAGAGATCCGCCCCTCAAAACTCATCACCACCCACTTTAAGGTCTTTGAGACCACTTACCTCGGCTTTATTTCTTCTGACGAGCTAGTTTTCCGGTTTTTTCTTTTATGATCCTAAATGATTTTGGTCGCTTGATGAATAGCTGAGGAGGAATAGTGGGGCTGAACCGTTGATTGAAAATGGGAATGCGCCTTCAGGGTGAAGTATGCGTGGGGGCCTGCTGAAGGGCCGCTGCCTAATTAGTTCCGTCACCTGCACAATCATGAAGTTTATTATCCTCTTCGCTATACTTCTAGCCATTTCTCGTTTCATCAGCACAATCTGCTGATTAATCGGAAATATTATCCAGAAATTGTTCGGGTGTTGTTTCAAAACCCAACCGATCCGGTCGTTCTGCTGACCCAATTGGTCATAGATGTGTTCAAAGAGATCGCTACCGACTAGTTGATATAGCAGTTGATGGAGACGTTGATGGAACTTTTGCGTGGTCTTCTGAATCTGCCGTTGGAGCCGCCGGTATTTCTGAGGCTCTTGTTGTCTGGATTCCTCGGCCTTCGGGAGCTCCTTCTCCAGGGTCAGAAGGCGCCTTTGGAGAGTCCAGGATGAATATTTTAAAGAGGTGAGTTCCAAGGATGAACGTACTACATGTTTTATTGCGGAAACGCTCTCATCTGAGGCGACTGGCATAGGTGCCCCTCCGGCAGATTCTCCGAGAACGCTTGGTGTAGATGTAGCTCCTGCTGTTCCTACTGGTGGTATTGACATAATTTCTCCTAATGGCTTAAAATGTCTAATTTATCAAACTTAATAATAATTCAATACTGAAATATTAATTACCTGGTTTTTTAAACAATAGGTGTAAGGAGAAAAATTATGCCAGTTAGAAATGTATTACCATCACAAGCGCTCATATCTTCAGGGCCTTCTGATCAAAATAACGGTTCAGAAAGACCATTAGTATCCGCATCTGTGGCACGACCGGCTGCTTTCTCGGCATCTGCAAGCGCTGTATCTAGAGCATCCTCATCAGCTCTTATGGTGCAAATGCCTATGGTAGGTGCGCGCGCAGTAGCTCCAATAGGAGTAAATACAGTAACGTTAATTCCAGTAGATGAAGTAGCTCTATCGTTGTTATCAGTTCTAGCAACTCGAGCAACTCGAGAAGCCCCAGATGCTCCAGAAAGCCTGACCCGTTTTTTTAATTGTTGCGATCAGCTGCTCCGACTGTTCCAGCGTATGTAAAAGCTCCAGCATCTATAACAAAATTAAAATATTCATTATATAGAATGATTGTTCCTTGACTTTTGAGGGGCTAAAACCTTAAATTCAATGTCATGGGAAATATACTGGTGGAACCCTCTATCCTTTCAGGGGATTTTGGGAGGCTCGCTGAAGAAGCCAAAAGGATGGAAGGAGCGGGGGCTGATGCTATTCATATTGACATTATGGATGGGCATTTTGTCCCCAATCTAACTTTAGGCCCAAAGGCTGTGGCAGCCATCAATAAGGCCACCAATCTTTTTTTAGACGTCCATATCATGATCTATAATCCCTTTGACTATGTAGAGCGCTTGGTTGCGTCTGGGGCCGATAGGATCACGTTTCATTTCGAAGCCACTGAGGATGTGGAAGATACGCTAAATTATATCAAAAAATCTGGCATTCAGGCTGGACTTGCTTTTAATCCGGAGACATCTGAGTCATTCATTGTTAAGTACTTAGATAAATGCGACCTCATTTTGATCATGACGGTTAATCCAGGCTTTGGGGGGCAAGAATTCATCCCGGAAATGCTCGAAAAGGTCAGGTTTACTAGAGAACTTTGCGACAAATTCAAACTCAAACAAAATATTCAGGTGGATGGAGGGATTTCCGATAGGACGGCAAAGCTCTGTATTGAAGCTGGGGCAAACGTTTTGGTATCGGGAAATTATCTTTTTAATGCTCCCAATATGAAAGAGGCGATTACGCTTTTAAAAGGAACAAAATGAAGAAAATTGTGGTTGTTGGCGGAGGTACCGGAAATTTTGCTGTCCTAATGGGCCTCAGAAACTACGAGGTTGATCTTAGCGCTATTGTCTCTATGGCAGATGATGGAGGAAGCACAGGTATCTTGCGCGATGAACTGGGCGTTTTGCCGCCAGGGGATGTGAGGCAATGTCTCATCGCCCTTTCTGATTCTTCCCAGCTCTTGCGCAGCTTAATGAATTACCGCTTTGAAAACGGGGGCTTGGGGGGCCATAGTTTTGGAAATCTTCTCCTTTCTGCGCTAGAGAAGGTGACCGGAAGCTTTGAGACGGCTGTCGAAGAGGTAGGAAAGATTTTAAATATTAAGGGGAAAGTGATCCCCGTTACGACCCATCAGGTCAGACTGAAAATGCTTCTCAATAATCGCAAATTGCTCGAAGGGGAAAAAGAGGTTTATCTCTCTCAAGAAATCGATCAAGGTTATAAGAGCATTTATCTCGAGCCTTTTCCCAAAGCAAATCCTCAGGCAATTGAGGGGATTATGAATGCTGATTTTGTGGTTGTAGGTCCGGGTGGTTTGCATACTTCGCTGATTCCTAATCTTCTTGTTGAAGGGGTTGCGGAGGCCCTAAGAGTTACAAAGGCTAAAAAGATCTTCGTTGTTAATTTGATGAATAGAAAAGGGCAGACGACAAAGTTTAAGGTAAGCGATTACCTCGAGCAGCTTGTCCGTTTCATCGGAGAAGATGTTTTTGATTATATTCTCGTGAATAATCAGGTTCCTACGCAGGAACTCATTAAAGTTTACGAAGAGGAAGGAGATCTTGTTCACAATGACTTAAATGAAAAAAGGGTGATTTTAGCGCCGCTTCTTGGAGAGCTGAAAGAAGCGGAAAAAAATGATCTTATTAAACGAAACCTTATCCGTCATAATCCAAATAAACTGGCTCAGGAGTTAATGAACATTGTTAATTATTTTTGATTTAGACGATACCCTCATCGATACTTCAGGTTCGATCACTCCCATAAAGCTTGAAAGAGCACTGCAAAAAATGGTGGAAGCTGGGTTTCAGACAGTCTCATTTAAAGAGAGCTTAGAGCTGTTAAAGCGCCTTGATGAACTGGCTTCTAACGGCGGCAAAGCCCTTGCAGAATTTGTAGAGATGCACGACGCTGATCCCTCCTTTTATGAGATTGGAATCAAAGAACTGTATGACAATATTTGTTTTGACGCGCCTATTTTTTCTGTTGATCAGGCGGTCGAAACCCTTTCTGATTTAAGAATTTCCCATCAGCTCGCCCTCGTCACCATTGGAAACCCGACTCAGCAATACGAGAAGATGAAAAAAGCTGGTATTGATTCTACAATGTTTAGTAAGATTGTTATCACAGAAGAAAAAAACAAAAAAATTTACTATCAGGCGATTGTTGCTGAGTTAGGGGTCATCCCTACAGATGTTTTGGTTTGCGGAGATAAAATTGAAGTTGACCTCTCTCCTGCCAAAGAGCTTGGTTTTAAAACAGTACATATGTGTTTTGGACGGGGTAAAAACAGCTTAGGATTAAAAGAAGATGTCGACTACACCATCACACGTCTCTCACAAATTAAGGAACTAATATAATATATGATTACAAGCAATCAATTAACGCCGGGCGCTATGATCTCTGTCGATAACAAAGTTTATCGGGTAGAGTCGTGCGTAAAAGTCACAGTGGCCAAAGGTGTCCCATTCGTCAAGACAAAACTAAAGAACTTGATGACGAGTGAGGTTCTGGAGAAAAATTTTAAGCTGGGGCAATCGGTACAGGATGTCACTCTTACAGAGAGAAAGCTTGAATACCTTTATCTGGAAGGAAAAGATTATCTTTTTCTCGATATAGGCACTTTAGAGCAAGTGATGGTCCCTAAGGATGTGATTGGAGAGAAAGTGAATTACCTCAAAGAGGGGATTGATATTAGAGCGATGTTTTATGGAGAATCGATCTTTTCAGTTGAGCTGCCCCAATTCCTGGAATTAATGGTAGTGAAAGCAGATGGAGGAGAAGCTCCGAGTGCGATGTCAAATGCCACAAAGGGGGCTATTCTTGAAACAGGCGCTAGAATCGAGGTCCCGTTATTTGTAGAAACTGGTGACATTATTAAAGTTGATACGCAAACAAACGAATACATTCAAAGAGTCTAGGAGATTTTGTGGAATTAAAGCAGATCAAAGAACTTATGGCAGCTATGGAGCGGGCCGGGTTAAAGAAAATCAGCATTAAAGAGAAAGATGGGTCAGAGTTGATGCTAGAGCGGGCAGAAGAAAATCAAGGCCACCTGCAGCATCAAGCGCCGGCCTATCAGCCCCATACCCATCCTGTATACCATCCCCCTTCCCCGGTTGTAAAAGCACCACATCCAGAGCCGGAAAAAGCCGTAGAAGGGCGTTTTGTAACATCTCCTATGGTGGGAACCTATTATTCTTCCCCTTCTCCGGACGATCCCATTTTTGTAAAAGTGGGTGACCGTGTTGAAGAGAATACCGTTGTCTGTATTATCGAGGCGATGAAAGTCATGAATGAAGTGAAAGCTGGAGTGAGTGGTGTTATTGCTGAGATCTACATCAATAATGGACATCCGGTAGAATTTGGAACTAAAATATTTCGAGTAACATGAAGAAAGTACTTATAGCTAATAGAGGCGAAATCGCCGTCCGAATTATCCGCGCTTGTCATGATTTGGGACTTCAAACGGTGGCCCTTTATTCTGAAGCAGATGCGGAAGCTCTTCATGTTCTTCACGCTGATGAGGCAATATGCATTGGGGAAGCTCCTTCTGCAAAATCGTATTTAAAAATTCCTAATATTATTTCCGCCTGTGAAATCACAGGTGCCGATGCGATCCACCCAGGTTACGGTTTTTTAAGCGAGAATGCCAATTTTGCTTCGATTTGCGAAAGCTGCGGGCTAAATTTTATTGGGCCATCACCCCATACCATTTCTCTACTTGGCAACAAAGCCAAGGCTAAAGAGATTGCAAAAAGTGTAAAATGCCCCCTTATTCCCGGATCAGTGGGCATAGTTGCAGACGTTAAAGAGGGGATTAAAGAAGTTAGAAAATATGGGTTCCCGATTTTTATTAAAGCAACTGCTGGCGGTGGAGGGAAGGGGATAAGAATTGCCCACAATGAGGATGAATTTGTCCGTCAGTTTGCAGCAGCGCGCGCCGAGGCAGAGGCGAGCTTTGGCAACCCTGATGTTTATCTTGAAAAGATGATTGTTAACCCCCGTCATATAGAAGTGCAAATTATGGGTGACAAACATGGCAACTATGTCCATCTTGGAGAAAGAGATTGCACCATTCAGAGAAGGCGGCAAAAACTCATTGAGGAGGCGCCTAGCCCAGTGTTAAGCCCTGCTATGCGTAAGAAAATAGGTGAATGTGCTGTGAATATAGCCAAGGCAGCAAAATACCACTCTGTTGGCACAGTAGAGTTCTTACTCGATCAGAAGAAAGACTTTTACTTCATGGAAGTCAATACGAGGATTCAGGTGGAGCATACAATCACAGAAGAGCTTACTGGGATTGACCTTGTCAGAGAGCAGCTAAAAATTGCCATGGGTGAGAAGCTTAAAATGAAACAGAAAGATATTGAGTTCAAAGGGCATGTCATTCAATGCCGGATCAATGCAGAAAATCCTGCAAATAATTTTGCCCCCTCTCCTGGTAACCTAGAATATTATATTCCTCCCGGCGGCCCCCATGTAAGGATCGATAGCGCGTGTTATGCCGGATACAGGATCCCTCCTAATTATGATTCGATGATTGCAAAGCTCATCGTGAAAGGAAAGGACAGAAAAGAAGCTATTGCAGTTGCAAAAAGAGCTCTCCGTGAATTTCACATTGGTGGAGTGCAATCCACCATCCCTTTCCATCTTTTTATGTTTCAGGATGAAAGATTTTTAAACAATGATTACACTATTAACTATATCGACCAACTGATCGCAGAAGGTTGTAACTTTGTAGGAAAACCATGAAAGAAGAATTAGAATTAATGATTAGTGAGAAGGAAATTAACGAAAAAATTTGTGAGATTGGCAAGATTATTGACCGGGAATATGCCGGAGAAGAATTGACCATTATCATGGTTATGAAAGGAGCTGTATGTTTAGTTGCAGATCTTATCCGCAATATCCATATTCCTTGCTCGATTGAATTTGTCCAGGCATGCAGCTATGGGCAAAGGGGGATGCTAAGAGGTGTCTTAACTATTAACGGGCTAGATAACGTTGAAATTCACTCAAAAAATATCCTCCTCGTTGACGACATCTTTGATTCCGGAACAACGTTAACATCGATACTCGATGCCATTTCTTTAAAAAAACCCAAAACACTTAAGTCTCTCGTACTCCTTTCTAAAAACATTCCAAGGGAGACCAAATATAAACCAGATCATGTGTTATTCACTATTGAAGACCGGTTTGTAGTGGGTTACGGCCTTGACTACAAAGAACTATATAGAGGACTCCCTGGAGTCTATGTTCTCGTTTTAGAACACCAACCTGTGTAAAATATGAAAGGAATCATTCTTGCCGGTGGCAAAGGATCGCGCCTTTACCCCATAACCTTAAGCACCTGTAAGCAGCTTTTGCCGGTTTTTGACAAGCCGATGATTTATTATCCCCTTTCTGTGCTCATGTATGCAAAAGTGAGAGATATTCTGATTATTTCCACTCCCGAAGACTTGTCTAGATTTGAGAATTTATTTGGAGATGGAAAGCACCTTGGGTTGAATATCAGTTACGCCTCTCAAGCAAAACCTGAGGGGATTGCGCAGGCTTTTCTCATTGGCAAGAGTTTCATAGGCAATGAGAGCGTCGCCTTGATTTTAGGGGATAATATTTTCTATGGACACAACTTGCCTGAGCTCGTCCAAGATTGCCATCAACTCCAAAAAGGGGGAATTATTTTCGGCTACGAAGTGAGAGACCCTCAAAGATATGGGGTCGTCGAGTTCGACGAGCAGAGATCAGTAAAATCGATCATAGAAAAGCCCAACGTTCCCAAAAGCAACTACGCAGTGACGGGCCTTTATTTTTATGACAATCAAGTCATCGACATTGCTGCATCACTAAAACCCTCCCCAAGGGGGGAGCTAGAGATTACCGACGTGAATATGGAATATCTTAAACGGGGCACTCTCACTTTAAAAACACTGGGCAGGGGATTTGCTTGGCTTGATACCGGCACTCACGATGCCCTCCAAAAAGCCTCTTCCTACGTCCAAACCATCCAAGAAAGACAGGGGATAAAAATCGCCTGCATCGAAGAGATCGCCTACCAAATGGGCTTCATCGACTCAGAACAACTCGAGCGGTTCGCCTCCCTCTACGCCAGCACAGACTACGGCGAATACCTAAAGACAATCTCTTTTAGCACGCAATCTTTTTAAGAAAAAGATGAGGACCGGGC
>JABDAY010000019.1 GCA_013288895.1 Chlamydiota bacterium
AACAGATTTGAAAGATGTGTAGTAAATTTAATTTTAATTCTCGTTAAAAAAGCGTTAATTACTTGATTCTCAATAGGAAAGAAAATAACAGGATATTAGGATAGTCAGGATAAAATAAAGAAAAAATTAAATTTCTTTTATCCTGTCCATCCTAATATCCTGTTATTTTCTTTTATCTTTGGAATTTATTTGGGTTATTAGACCTCTTGCATAATTTCATTTGCCCGTTAAAACAAATCTTTTCGGGCCAATTTTTGTATCGTCGTCTCACCGGCTTATTCAAGTCGCCTCGCCTCCGCTACCCGAGCGAGCTTCGCCCGCTCTAAAAATTTGCCTCGAAAATTTTTTGTTTTTCCGGGAAAAGCAAATTACGCAAAAGGTCTATTTTGTTTTTGGTCGAGTTCGGACCAGCGGAGGTAGAGCTGCTCGACTTGGGTTTCGGCGAGGCTAATCGCGGTGCAGATTTTGTCGAGATCGTCAGGGTTGTTGTTTACTAGGAATTGGGTTAGCTGCTTGATCTCTTCTTCTAGTTTTGCGATTTTGCTTTCGATTTGCTCGTATTCTTTTTTTTCGTTGTAAGAGAGTTTGGATTTTATTAAAACAGGTTTTTCTTGTTCTTTTGTAGGTTCAAGTTTTTCTTCGGGCTTCTGCCCAAGAGTGATGAATGAGTTGCAGATCCGATCGATCATGCACCTATCGTGCGTGATGAGGACAACAGCGCCGGGGAATTCCATGAGACTCTCTTCGAGTGTCTCAAGTGTGGGGATATCCAGATCGTTTGTAGGCTCATCAAGCAAAAGGAGATCGGCAGGTTGTAACATGAGGTGGGCAATGGCAATCCGCGCTCTTTCTCCTCCGGAGAATGTGCTAAGGGGAAGTGTGAGGGAATCGGGAGAGAAGAGGAATCTTTTGCACCATCCATTAATATGGATCGGCTGTCCTTGAAAATGGACAAAATCCCCCGTGGGGGAGAGGGCGTCTTTAAGGGTCATCGTATCGGGGAGTTGGTTGCGGTGTTGATCAAAATAGACGGTTTTGAGAGCGTCGGCCCTTTTAATGGTACCTTGGTCGACCTGTATCTCGTCTGCAAGGATACGGAGGAGGGTTGTTTTGCCGCACCCATTGGGTCCCATTAAACCAATTCTACTTCCTGGAGAAAGGAGGAATTCGAGCCCTTGGAATAAAACTTTATCACCAAGCTGTTTCCGAATGTTTTTAGCTACAAGAAGTTTGCGGGTTTCCCTTTCACTGCCGATGAAATCGATGGAGGCCTTTTTCTTGGTGTTCCGTTTTTGAACATCGGATAGATCTTTTAAAAGCTCATGTGCTTGGTCGATCCGGGAGCGTGATTTAGATGTGCGTGCTTTGGGGTTGGAGCGGAGCCACTCTGTTTCTCTGCGCGCTTTAGATGCAAGTGAGCGCTCTTGTTCCAGCTGCCCTTGAAGGAATTGCTCCTTTTTTTCTAAGAAGTTTGCATAGGACCCATCAATGGCAAAAAGACCTTGTGGGTAGGCCGGGGATATTTCGATGATCCGGTTGGTGGCATTCTGCAGAAAATATCTGTCATGGCTTACAAGGAGATAAGTGGGGGCTTCCCGTTTTAAAAACTTTTCTAAAAAAACAATCCCTTCTAAATCGAGATGGTTCGTGGGTTCATCTAGGAGAAGTAGGTCTGGCTCGCTTAACATTTCTTTTGCGAGAGCGAGTCTTTTTTTCCAGCCGCCTGAGAGGTTCGCTGCAGAGGGCTCTTTGCCTGTAAAACCTAACTTGCTGAGCCATTTTTTAGCTTCTAGGCTGTCTCCTAGAATTTCTTCTATACTCAAGTCAGGAAATTCACAAGTTTGAGGGAGGTATCCTATTTTTAGGCCCCGTCTAGCAGATAAGTTGCCTGAATCAGCTTTTTCTAGGCCGGCGATTATTTTTAAAAGGGTTGTCTTGCCAGAGCCGTTTTCTCCGATGAGTCCAATTTGGTCCCCTTCAAAAATGCTTAAACATAGCCCCTCAAAGAGCTGCTTTGTACTAAATGCTTTTGAAAGGGATTCTCCATTAAGTAAAAGCAAATAGCCATCCTTCTTGTAAAAGGGGTTTAGCGTATGCTAAAAGAGCATCTGGATCTTGTTGTTCAAAAGTTAAAATGGCCTGCCTCTTTTCTAATAATTTAGCGCTGTTTTTAAATAAAAAGCCAAAGAGTTGTTTAAGTTTGCCCACACGCAACCTCACGGAGGCTTCCACTGGGGCTGCAGCGACATAAATGTTTAAGTAACTGAGTAGATCATCCCATTTTAGGCAATAAGGCGCCTTAGAAAAATGGGCTTTAATCTGATGGAAAATAAAGGGGTTTATAATACTACCTCGGCCAATCATCAATGCGTCGCATTTTGTGATCTGGAGCATGTTAAGGGCATCTTGGACATTTAAAATGTCCCCATTGCCCACAACAGGAACTTTTAGAAGGGATTTAGCCTCCGCAATCAGTTCCCATCTGGCAGGGGGGCCATAGCCGTCGACTTTTGTTCTAGGATGAAGGGTGATATATTGAACGCCAGTTTCTTGAGCTGCAAATAAGTTTTCTTTAAAAAGGGAAGTGTCTTCAAAACCCGCCCGCATTTTTATCGTGACTGGAACTCTGACTGCTTTGACGACAGCTTTGACCACCTCATGCAAAAAATCGGGCTCTTTTAATAGACTCGAGCCGGCTCCCCGCCCTGTGACGGTATTAGAAGGGCAGCCGCAATTCACATCTATACGCAAAGCGCCCCTTCTTTCAAGCTCTTGCGCCATCTCCCCCATTAAATCAGGATCAGCTCCCATGATCTGAGCTGCCATTGGAATAGGGGAGAGCTCATTAGCGGTATACATCTTCCCCAAACTTTTAATATGAGCATTGCGCGGCACCCGAATAAAGTCCCTTACCGCCTCATCAAAGCCCCCAATCGAAGCGATCGCCTTGCGAAACGAATAATCCCCCACCCCCTCCATGGGAGCTAATTGAAGATAAGGACAACCATTTTCATCTTTCGGCAGAATAGACATCCCTATAGATTATCAGGTTTAAGAAAAAAATAACATGATATTAGGATAGACAGGATAAAAAAGAAAAAAAATTAAATTTCTTCTATCCTGTCCATCCTAATATCATGTTATTTTCTTCCAGTACGATACATAATTGTAGGATGAATGCATTAAAACGCAAAACGCAAAAATAATAAATATATTTTTAATTTTTTTGCGTTTTTGCGGTTTGGCGTCTTTGTGTTAATACTTTGCAGAAAAAAAACATGCCCATTATAAAAAGAATATGAAATTAGCTGATATTGAAAAAGCCAGAGAGCAAATAGAGCCGTACATTATCAAGACGCCAATAGTGGGCAGTGATTTTTTTCTTAAGTGTGAGCAACAGCAGGTGACAAATAGCTTTAAGGCGAGGGGTGCTTTTTATACCCTTTTGCATTTGAGTAAAGAGGAGAAGAAGCGGGGTGTTGTTACTAGATCGGCGGGCAATTTTGCCAAGGCTTTGGCCTGTGCTGGGCAAAAGCTTAACATACCTGTCACGATAGTCATGCCTCTGCATGCTCCAAAGGTAAAGGTAGAGGGTGTCAAAAGCTATGGCGCAAAGATTATCCTGCACGGGACCAACCATGCGATGAGTCAGGCAAAGGTTGACGAAATTGCAGCAGGAGAAAATCTTGTCCCCCTTTCTCCTTATGACCACGAGAGTGTGATTATAGGAAACGGCACATTAGGCCTTGAGATCAAAGAGCAATTGCCTTCGGTGCGCAATTATATTGCTCCCATCAGTGGGGGAGGATTAATGAGTGGTAGCGCCTTTACCTTAAAATCTCTTGATCCAAAAGTAAGAGTTATTGGTGTAGAGCCAAGCGGCGCTGGGGATTATTTTCTTTCATGTCAGCAAGGCAAAAAGGTAAAGCTCGAGAGTACACATTCTATTGCCGATGGTCTACTTGCTCCCACAGTGGGCAATCTTAATTGGCCTCTTTTGCAGAAGTATGTTGACACATCTATTTTAGTCACCGACGAAGAGATCATCGAAGCCATGCGCTATTTGTATACAAAATTCCAAATGATTGTAGAACCCTCAGGCGCTGCCTCTGTTGCGGCTCTGCTTTTCCACCCAGAACTTAACCTTCAAGGCGAGACTGTCGCAGTCATCTCCGGCGGCAACGTCGATCTTGACAAGTTTCATGATTGGGTCCAGGAAAGACTTATTTGATTTTACTAGTTAGAGCTGAAATTAACGTGCCACGAGCCGGAGCCCGTGGCTTCCACACAGGTTCACTATGTGGGTCTATGTACATATAGTAGTAAATTGTGTTATTTTTTGTAAACTTATTCTTACTCGCGGCAATGTCGATCTTGACAAGTTTCATGATTGGGTTCGAGAAAAATAGTGGAAAGATATGCGCAAAAAGCTTAGCATGTATCCTTATGAAAATATTTGCGCTGTTTGTTTTTCTTATATTCAACGTCATGGGTTTTGCCCAGACACAAGCGCTCAGTCAGCTTATTTATGAAATTCGCAATCCTCAGACGGGTTCTGCACGTTTCCGTCAGGCTTTGGAAACAATTGGGGAGTATCTTGCTCTTAATGTTTTAGAAGAGCTTAATACTCAAGAAACCTCTGTTCAAACCCTGACTGGTGTAGAAGCTAAACATCATCTAGTCGATGAAACTCCTGTCCTAGTTACAATTCTACGTGCGGGCCTGCCTCTCAATGCAGGTGTACATAAGGTTTTTCCAAATGCTGAGGTGGGCTTTTTTGCTATGTCTCGCAATGAGGAAACGCTAAAAGCAAAGATAGACTATATAGCCCTCCCTTATTTAGAAAATCGATTTGTGATTTTATCTGATACAATGTTAGCTACAGGGGGTTCATTGCTCGATGCAATTCAAGTTATTGAGCAACATGGACCGAAAAAAATCTTTGTAATTACAGCGATTGCCTCTGAATATGGGATCGCCCGAATTTTCCAATATTATCCGAATATTAAAATCTTTTCCGCTGCTATTGACCCACATCTGAATGATAAAGGATACATTCTTCCTGGTTTAGGGGATGCCGGAGATCGCTGCTATGGAAATAAACATTAGGAGACTCCATGCGTAAATATATTGTTGCCTTTTGCATCTTTTGTTCTTTTTTGTGTGCGGCGCCGCGGACATTTTATCCTCCGATTGAGCCTAATCAAACAGGGTATTTGCCAGTGGGCGGAGGGCATACACTCTATTGGGAGGAATGTGGCAACCCAAAAGGTAAACCTGTTCTTTTTCTGCACGGAGGGCCCGGGATGGGGCTTTCAGCATATCAGCGCTCTTTTTTTAATCCCGATCTTTATCGGATTATTTTATTTGATCAAAGGGGCTCGGGCAAGAGCTTGCCATTTGCGTCGCTCGAAAATAACACCACTTGGGATTTGGTAAATGACATTGAGCTCCTTAGAGAGCATTTAGGAGTTCAAAGTTGGGTAGTATTTGGAGGATCGTGGGGGAGCACGCTGGGTTTGGCCTACGCAATTAAACATCCCGATTCTGTTAAGGGATTAATATTGCGCGGCATTTATCTTTGCAGGTCAAAAGAAATTCAATGGTACTATCAAGATGGCGCTAATTATTTTTTTCCTGATATATGGGAAAATTATGTTGCGCCCATTCCTGTTTCAGAAAGAGGGGATTTTGTGAAGGCTTTTTACAAACGGCTGACTTCTTCAATAGCTGGAGAAAGGAGCGCTGCTGCGCAAGCATGGGTCGGATGGGAAGGAAGCACTTCGAAACTTCTTTTTGACCCTACCCTTTTTGCCGATTTTACTGGGGATGAATTTGCCGATTCTACTGCGCGGATCGAATGCCACTATTTCGTTCACAATACGTTCTTTGATACGGATAACTGGCTCGTAGAAAATGTGGATGCCATTCGCCATATTCCCTGCATTATGGTTCAGGGGCGGTATGATATCCCGTGTCCCATCGAGGGAGCCTGGGACTTGCATCGTGCGTGGCCTGAGGCTGAATTGGAAATTATTCCCGACGCCGGTCATGCCTCCACAGAATCTGGGATTCTGGACGCCTTAATTCGGGCAACCGATCGTTTTTCCTCTTTGTAAAATAATGTTTTTTTGTTACAACACACTTCTAAAGCTACGGAGTGTTGCTATGTTAAAATATAAAAATAAACTCATCCTGTTATCGATGTTATCGCTTGCAAATGGAGTATTTGCCAAAGATTTGTCCGTTGAGAAAATAGTATTTGGAGAAGAAAAGTCGAGCGAGGCTGCAGCGGCAGTATCTCCGGTGCCTATGTGTTGCTACTCAAATTCTCGCCCTGAGAGAATCAGCGTGCGCCATATTGAAAGCAAAGGTATCGGCTATAATCAGGGTTATTCAACTCTTGAAGGTTTTTTTATGATGCCTGCTGCGGCAGATACTATTTGGTTCCCTTTCTTAGACTTGCGCGGGCATGTGTTTAACAATGGTAAGTTTGCTGCTAATGCGGGCTTGGGTTTGCGCTACTTAAGCGAGTCGCGTGTATGGGGGATCAACTCTTATTACGATTATAGGCAAGCAACCCATCGCAATTTTTCCCAATATGGCTTGGGGCTAGAGTCATTAGGTAGGGTCTGGGATTTTAGGGTTAATGGATATCTTCCTGTAGGAAAAAAAGAAAGCAATTACTACCACTACGGCACAACGTTTGAAGGTTTTAAAGGAAATTCCCTCCTCGTTTCTAGAAAGCAAAAGATCGCATTTAAAGGGATCAATGCTGAGGCTGGCGTTCATGCCGCGCTTTCAGATGATATTCTCTTCTACGCGGCAGCAGGACCCTATTATTTTAATCATCATACTCTCAATGCTTGGGGAGGAGAGGTTAGAGTGGCGCTGGATTTCACAAAATATGTGAGACTAGAGGGCAATACTTCTTATGACAACATCTTTAAATGGATTGGCCAAGGACAACTCAGCTTAAATTTCCCTTTTGGTCCTAAGCAGAAGATCTCAGTTAGAAGATGCAACACTTGCTGCGATGAGGTGATGCTGCGCGATAGAGTGGTCCAAAGAGTTGATCGGGATGAAATTATCGTTCTTGACTCTAGAAGAACTAAAACAGCAGCAATCGACCCTGCAACAGGACTTCCCTATGTATTTATCTTTGTGAATAATACAAGCAGCTCAAATGGCACTTTTGAATCGCCTTATCCTACGCTCGCTCTTGCTGAAGCCAACTCAGCTCCAAGTGATATCATCTATGTCTTTGAAGGAAATGGAGCATATACACTTAGTAATAGCATGACCCTGCAAGATAACCAAAAACTTTGGGGTGCTAGCCTACAATACCAGCTTTCTGCGCAAGGGGGTCTCATCACAATCCCCGCCACGAGCGCTGGACTTCCTCAAGTATCATTGGCTACTTTGGGTTCAACAGCAGGAATAATACTTGGCAATAATAACGAAGTAGCCGGCATGAATTTTACGGGTAATTTTACTGGGGAGGCTATTTTTGGAGGCTCATCTTCAGGATTTGGAGTAGGAATAACAAATGCCAATATACACGATAACCATTTTAGTTCGGTAGGTTCCTCAGCTGCAATTCAGTTAACGAACTGTTTTGGAGATCTAATAGTAGTGAACAATCAAATGGCAAATGCTGATTATGGAATTTCTATTTTAAACGAGAATGTATCCAATATGAATTCTAATGTCGTAATCTCAAATAATAATATCCTCAATTCTGGAATTTATGGAGTTGGTGTAACGACTGATGCCCCCTCAGGTACTATGCAGCTGCTCATTGAAAACAACACTGTAGATGGTAGTGTCACTGCTAATATTGCTGTAGGGTCTACTATTACGGGAGCGGGCCAGATGGTGTGCGGAATAATCCAGGGTAATACAGCTACAAATAGCCTATCAGGAATTGGGATAGAGGTCGCATTATATTTAGACGGATCTGAAAACTTCAGCGTGGATATCATTAACAACACTTGTACAGGAAACATGGGAGCGTTTGGAGATTTCTTAATAGCGACCGAATCTGGAAGTTTATGCGTTAATTTCTCGGGAAATACCAGTGGGGCTTATACCTTTTTAAACAATGCGGGTGTTATGCATATAGTAGACCTTGCAAATGTACCATCTAACAACACGGGCACTGAGAACCTGTACCCAACTGCGCCCATAACTTCGGTAGAAAGCTGCAGCTGCCAATAAACATTTAGTGCAAAAAGGAGTATCACATGTCAAAATACAGAAATAAACTGATCCTGTTATCGATTTTGTCGCTTACTAGTGGTGCGTTTGCCCAGGATTTGTCCGTTGAGGAAATGGTATTTGGAGGAGAAAAGCCGAGCGAGGCTGTGGAATTTGTGGAGCCTGTCGAGCCTGTAGAGGCAGTGCCTCCGGGGCCTATGTGTTGTTATTCTAATTCTCGCCCTGAAAGAATCTCTGTGCGCCATATTGAAAGCAAAGGTATTGGATATAATCAGGGTTATTCAACCCTCGAAGGTTTTTTTATTGTGCCTGCTGTGATTGATACGATTTGGTTCCCTTTTTTAGACTTGCGCGGACATATATTTAACAATGGTAAATTAGCTTGCAATGTAGGCTTGGGTTTGCGCTACTTGAGCACATCCCGTGTATGGGGGATCAATTCCTATTACGATTACAGGCAATCACCTCATCGCAATTTTTCTCAATATGGCCTGGGGCTAGAGTCTTTGGGTAGAGTTTGGGATTTTAGAGTCAATGGATATCTTCCTGTGGGAAAGAAAGAAAGCAACTATTATGGCTACGGCACAACGTTTGAGGGTTTCAAAGGAAATTCCCTCTTTATTTCTAGAAAGCAAAAGATCGCATTTAAGGGGATCAATGCTGAGATGGGCGCTCATGCCACACTTTCAGATAACATCCTCCTCTACGCTGCAGCAGGGCCCTATTATTTTAATCATCGTACCCACAATGCTTGGGGAGGAGAAGTTAGAGTTGCATTCGACTTCACAAAATATGTGAGACTAGAGGGCAATACCTCCTATGACAATATCTTCAAATGGATAGGGCAGGGACAACTCAGTTTAAATTTCCCTTTTGGTCCTAAGCAGAAGCTCCCAGTTAGAAAATGCAACACTTGCTGCAATGAGGTGATGCTGCGCGATAGAGTGGTCCAAAGGGTTGATCGGGATGAAATCATTGTTCTTGACTCTAAAAAAACTAAAACAGTAGCAATCGATCCCGCAACGGGACTTCCTTATGTATTTATCTTTGTGAATAATACAAGCAGCTCAAGTGGTACTTTTGAATCTCCTTATCCTACGATTGACCAAGCTGTAGCAAACTCAGCTCCGGGCAATATCATCTACGTTTACGAAGGGGATGGAACACCTTATGCACCAGCTAATAGCCTCACCTTGCAAGATAACCAAAAACTTTGGGGGGCTGGAATAGCACAGCAACTTCCAACAGCTCAAGGATTTGTCACAATCCCTGCGATGAGCGCAGCCCTTCCCCAAGTGTCATTAACTAATGTAGTTGCAAATTTTGGAATAATACTCGGCAATAATAACGAAGTAGCGGGTATGAATTTTATGGGTGTTTTTACTGAAAACGTTATTTTTGGAGGCCCACTTTCAGCTCTCACTGGAGGAATAACAAATGCCTATATACACGATAACCTTTGTTCGACAGGTGGTACCGCAGTTCAGTTTACAAACTGTTTTGGAGATCTAATAGTAATGAACAATCAAATCATAAACTCTGCGGGTACTGGAATTGAGGTTGATAACCAAGGTATAACAAATGTGGATTCTAATCTAGTAATTTCAAATAATAATATTTTAAATACTGGTCCAACGTCGTTTGGTGTGGGGATTGAAATAAATCTTAATGTTTCTTCAGGCTTAATGCAGCTACTTATTGAAAATAACACTATAAGTGGTAGTGGCTCTGATAATATTGGCGTGTATGCTGGTGATTTTGTCTCAGAAGAAGGCCAGGTTTTATGTGGAACAATCCGAGGTAATATAGCCACAAATAGCCTAATGGGAGACGGGATAGATATATATCTAGTTTCAGGATCTGCTAACGTCAACGTGGATATCGTTAACAACATCTGTACAGGCAATATGGGACCAGATTTCCTTTTTGACTCACTATCTGGAAATTTATGTGCTAGCCTCTCGGGAAATGTCAGCTCAAATAATGGCGCTACTGTCGGTTATTATTTCAGTCAAGTTACAGCCGGTGTTGTTCAAGTAGATCTTAGAGGTAACAACTTAGGCACTATCCAAACCTTGGGAGCCATAACCTCTGTAGGAAGCTGCAGCTGTCAATGAACATAAAACAAAAAACCACGGGAACATCACATGTCAAAGTATAGAAATAAACTGATCTTGTTATCGATTTTAACGCTCAACTGCGGGCCGTTTGCCGAGAATCAGGCTATCGCTGATATGATATTTGGAGATGAAGAGGCTAATGAGGCAGCATCTATGTGTTGCTATTCAAATTCCCGTCCGGAAAGGATAACAGCGCGTCATATTGAGAGCAAGGGGATAGGATATAATCAGGGCTATTCAACTCTTGAAGGGTTTTTTATGATCCCTTCCGTAACAGATACGGTTTGGTTTCCTTTTCTAGACTTGCGCGGACACGTGTTTAACAATGGCAAGTATGCTGCCAATGCGGGCTTAGGTTTGCGCTATTTGAGCGAATCACGCGTATGGGGGATCAACTCTTATTATGACTATAGACAAGCATCTCGTCGTCATTATTCTCAATACGCCCTAGGACTAGAGTCATTGGGTGAAGTATGGGATTTTAGGATTAACGGGTATCTTCCTGTAGGAAAAAAGGAGAGCCATTACTACGACACAAAGTTTGATAGCTTCGCAGGAAATTCTCTCATCCTTTCTAGAAAACAACAGATTGCATTTAAAGGGATCAATGCTGAGACGGGCGTTCATGCCACACTTTCAGATGACATTCTTTTCTATGCAGCAGCAGGACCCTACTATTTTAATCATCATGCCGTCAATGCTTGGGGAGGAGAAGTGCGCGTTGCATTTGATTTCACAAAATATGTGCGGCTAGAGGGCAATACTTCTTATGATAATATCTTTAAATGGATTGGACAGGGGCAACTCAGCTTAAATCTCCCTTTTGGGGCTAAGCAGAAGCTTTGCGTAAGAGAATGCAACACTTGCTGCGATGAGGTGATGCTTCGCGATAGAGTGACCCAAAGGGTCGATCGGGATGAAATCATCGTTCTTGAGTCTAGAAGAACCAAAACAGCAGCCATCGATCCCGCAACAGGACTTCCTTATGTATTTGTCTTTGTGAATAATACAAGCAGCTCAAACGGCACCTTTGAGTCGCCCTATCCTACGCTCGCTCAGGCTGGAGCCAGCTCATCTCCAGGTAATATCATCTACGTTTTTGAAGGGAAGGGAGCATATTCCCCTGCAACTAGTCTTACTTTGCAAGACAACCAAAAACTTTGGGGTGCTAGCTTACAATACCAAGTCCCCACACAAGGGGGTCTTATAACTATCCCTGCCATGAGCGCTGCGCTCCCTCAAGTTTCATTAACTGCTCTGGGTTTAGATATACAAGGAATAATATTGGGTAATAATAACGAAGTAGCCGGTATGAATTTTACGGGTGTTTTAGATATGGGATCAGCTATTTACGGAGGTCCGCTTTCAGGCTTTGGAGTAGGAATAACAAATGCCAATATACATGATAACGTTTTTAGTGCGATAGGCGGCCTTGACGCTTTTGTGTTAGCGAACTGTTTTGGAGATTTAATAATAGCGAACAATCAAATCACAAATGCTGAGTTTGGAATTGCGATTATTAATCAGGTCGTATCCAACATGAATTCTAATGTCGTAATTTCAAAGAATAATATTAGTTCGACTGACAATGGAATTTTTGTATTAGCTAATGCCCCTTCAGGTTCTATGGAGCTACTTATTGAAAATAACACTGTAATAGATAATATCTTAACTAATATTTCAGTGCAGAATAATAGTATGGCGGCGGGTCAGTCGGTATGCGGAACAATCCAGGGCAATACGGCATCAAATAGCGCAGAAGGATACGGGGTAAGTATATTCCCACAATACGGATCTGCTGTTAACTTTAGCTTGGATATTGTTAACAACACTTGTACAGGTAACTTTGGGGGAGGTTTCTCAATAGCATCCGATCAGGGAAGTACATGCGCCAATCTCGTGGGGAATTTTGGAGCAAATAATGACGGAAACTCTGATTACTATCTTGAAAGATATGGCACTGGCAATCTTTACATAGTAGACCTTGCAAATGTGACTGAAAACAACACGGGCTCCTTAAGCCACTCTGGAGCCGTCACCATCGGAAGCTGCAGCTGCCAGTAAGGGATCGTCAAATAATAAATTAAAGCATTTGGTGGTCTTAGGGTGGCTCAGATTTGAAGAATCGCGACGAGGGAGATATTAATTCAATACCTTCGAGGAGCGATCCTTCAAAGATGGGCTGCCATAATGGCCTCAAAATACTTTAAGTTATTGTTTGACGATCCCTAAAAGCAAGATAAAATGAAACAGGATATTAGGGGCAGAATAAAAGAAATTTAATTTTCTTTATCCTGACCATCCTAATCATGCTATTCACCTGATATCCTGTTTTTTCTTTTATCTTAAATGTAAACCTTAGGAAGGTTTTATTGTCTCAGCAACTTTGTCTCTAACTTCGTCGCTTTTCTTTTCTGCAGTTTCTTTTGCTTCTTTAGCTTTTTCTTTTGCAGCTTCTTTTGCTTCACTGGCTGTGTCTTTTGTAGTTTCGATAGCGTTGTCTAGTTTTTCCCCTGCACTTTTGGCATGGAGAGTTCCGGTAGCAAAACATAAGCAAGCAGCGGTGCTAGCTAGCGTCAATAACATTTTTTTAGTTTTCATAAATTCCTTATGGTTTTAATTTTAGTTGAGATTACGAAGGTTTGATTGCTTCAGCGATTTTATCTCTGAAATCATCGCTTTTGTTTGCAACAGCTTCCTGTGTGTCTTTGGCTGCGTCTTTTATAGCTTCTGTTGTTCCTTTCGCTTTTGCTGTTACAGAATCGATAGCATCACCGAGTTCTTCGGCGAGTGTTTTCTCTTCTGCATGGAGAGATCCGTTAGCAAAACATAAGCAAGTAGCAGAGCTGATTAGGGCCAATAACATTTTTTTAGTTTTCATAAATTCCTTATCATTTTAGTTTAAAAAGACGATCATCACACATAATACTACATGGCCTTAATTATGTCTGCGTTAAAAAAACTATATTGATTTAGTAGGTGTCCTTTTGATGTTATGGCGTTTGATTGCGTAAGTTAGGTCTATCTCATTAACATTTTCTATTGCGAGTTCGATGGCACCATGGGATTCTTCACTGAGCCTCGTAGCGTCTGCACGGAGAAAGCCATTAGTCAAACATAAGCAAGTAAAACCGGATAGAGTCAACAATAATAAAATTTTTTTTGTTTTCATAAATTTCCATTTTTCTATTAAAATCAAGTTTAATGGTTAAAACAAAATTAAATGTTTATTTTGCTTCATTTTTAAGTTGTTGATCGGCATTATGTTACTTCTAGCTTCTTTTAATGTCTTGTTTTAAATTTTTTTAATAAAACAAGCCAAAAAAAACTGAAATCTGGTATGAGTTGAGATTATGGCTAAAAAATACGATGAAAGCACCGTCCAGTCCTTAGATGCCCTAGCACACATTAGGCTCCGTTCGGGGATGTATATTGGGCGTTTGGGGGATGGTTCCACCCCGGATGATGGGATCTATGTGATGCTCAAAGAGGTGATCGATAATGCCGTCGATGAGTTTATCATGGGGCATGGCAAAAGGATTAAGATCGAATTAAATGAAAAGACATCGACTGTTTCAGTGAGGGATTGGGGGCGGGGGATCCCGCTCGGCAAGGTGATCGAGTGTGTCAGTAAGATTAATACGGGCGCCAAGTACAATGACGATGTTTTCCAGTTTTCTGTGGGGCTAAACGGGGTGGGAACGAAGGCTGTAAACGCGTTATCTTCCCATTTCATTGTGAGGAGTATCCGCGACGGGGAGTTTGTTGAAGCCAGGTTTGTTAAAGGGGTTCTTAAGGACAAAAAGAGTGGAAAGACAAAAGAAGAGGATGGCACCTGGGTTGAGTTCACTCCTGATACTGAAATTTTTAAAAGATTTGCCTTTCAGAAAGGGCTTATTATAAAGCGCCTCTGGCATTACGCCTACCTTAATGTGGGACTCATTTTAGATTTTAATGGGGAAGAGATCCGTTCTGAAAATGGGCTTTTAGACTTATTAAATGAAGAGGTTAAAGAGGATCGCCTCTATGAACCCCTCCATTATAGAGGAAAACATATTGAATTTGCCTTCCTCCACTCTTCGAGTTATGGGGAGACCTATTTTGCCTTTGTCAACGGTCAATACACTCAGGATGGGGGAACCCACTTATCAGCTTTTAGAGAGGGGATTCTCAAAGGGGTAAATGAGTATGCGAAGAAAACCTTTCAGGGTATTGACGTGCGTGAGGGGATGGTTGGGACAATCCTTGTCAAAGTGAAGGACCCTGTTTTTGAATCTCAGACAAAGAACAAGCTCTCAAATAGTGAGATCCGCGCTCCGATTGTGCAAGAAGTTAAAGACGCAGTCCAAAATTTACTCTATAAGAATGAAGATGCGGGCAAGAAAATCATTGAAAGGATTTTCTTTAATGAAAAACTGAGAAAGGAGCTTGCAGCAGTCAAAAAAGAGGCGAAAGATAAACAGAAAAAGATCTCTTTTAAGATTCCCAAATTGCGCGATTCAAAATACCATCTTAATGATGGATCAAAACAGGGGGCAAACTCTGTGATCTTTCTTACAGAAGGGGACTCAGCTTCGGCATCTATTGTCATGACAAGAGACCCGTTTACCCAGGCGGTTTTTTCCCTTCGGGGCAAGCCTCTTAATGTGCATGGGATGAAACTCGACCAGCTCTATAAAAATGAAGAGATGTACAACCTGATGTCGGCTCTTAATATCGAAGATGATATAGCCAATCTCCGCTATGGCAAAGTGATTCTTGCCACGGATGCTGATGTCGACGGGATGCACATACGCAATTTGCTGATCACCTTCTTTTTAACCTATTTTGAAGGGCTTGTTTTGAATGGCCACCTCCATATTCTCGAAACCCCTTTATTCAAAGTGAGAAATAAGCAAAAGACGATCTACTGCTATTCAGAAGAAGAAAAAGATGCTGCTGCTGAAGAGCTAAAGAAAGGGCTTGAAATGACCCGCTTTAAAGGGCTTGGGGAGATTTCGCCAGATGAGTTTAAGCAGTTTATAGCCGAAGATATCCGCTTGCGCCCGGTGAGGATCCAGAACCTTTCTGATATTAAGCCCACCCTTGAATTTTATATGGGCAAAAATACACCGTCTCGAAAAGACTTCATTATGAAAAACCTTGTGAGTGACGATGGATGATTTGAAACACCAGATGAAGGATCACTTCATCAGATACGCCTCTTACGTCATTCTCGATCGTGCGATTCCAAGCGCGGTTGATGGGCTAAAGCCTGTGCAAAGACGTATTCTAGAAATTCTATGGAGGCAGAATGATGATAAGCTCCATAAAGTGGCAAACATCGTAGGTCAAACGATGCAGCTCCATCCGCATGGAGATGCCCCGATCTACGAGGCGCTCATCACTTTAGCAAATAAGGGCTTTTGCCTCGATAGGCAGGGGAATTTCGGCAATATCTTTACCGGAGATCCCTCGGCGGCGGCACGTTATATTGAAACGCGCCTTTCTCCTCTTGCTCGTGAAACTCTCTTTAATCCAGATATCACTGAGAAAGTCCCTTCCTATGATGGGAGGAATTTCGAGCCTGTCACATTGCCTGCAAAAATCCCCCTTCTCCTCTTGCAAGGAGCTGACGGAATCGCCGTGGGGATGGCCACCCACATTTTGCCTCATAACTTTACCGAACTTCTAGAAGCTGAGATTGCTTGCATTGAAGGGAGAAACTTCAAAATCTTTCCCGACTTTCCGACCGGCGGCATCATGGACAAGAGTCTCTATGACAAAGGGAAAGGGAAGGTCAAGCTCCGTGCAAAAATAGAGATTAAAGACCCCAAAACTCTCGTTATCCGAGAGATTTGTTACGGGACAACAACGGAGAGTCTGATCCGCTCTATTGATGAGGCGGCAAAAAAAGGGAAAATCAAAATCGAAGCGATCAATGATTATACAGCCCAAACTGTGGAAATCGAGGTCAAGCTCCCCCGTGGCCAGTATGCAGAAGAGCTTCTCGATGCACTTTACGGATTTACAGAATGTGAGGTTACCCTAACCTCCCAGATTATCGTGATCAAGGATGGCTATCCATGGGAAACAGATGTTCATGAGATTTTGGCTTATAATGCTGAAAAAGTTGTGGAATTTCTAAAAAGGGAACTCGTGATTGAAAAAGATCGTTTATTAGAAAAGATTTTCTACAAGACCCTCGAGAGAATTTTTATTGAAAATCGTCTCTATAAGCAAATCGAGAAGATAAAAACCCTCGAAGCTATTCACGAAGCCCTCACCGAGTCATTTAAAGCCTACAGAAGAAAACTACTGCGCGCGCCGACTGGGGAGGACCTTGAACGTCTCCTTCAAATACCTATCAGGCGTATCTCCCAATTTGATATCGATAAGAACAAAGATGAGATCTCTATTCTTGAACAGGGCCATAAAGATGTGGAGAAAAATCTTAGAAACGTCAAAAAATACGCCATTGACCATCTTAAAAAACTGATCGAAAAGTATGGCGCCGCATATCCCCGAAAAACACGTGTTAAAGCCATTGAAGAGATCGATCGTCGTGCGATTGAGACAAAAGACGTCAAAGTAGGTTTCGACCTCTCTACTGGGTTTGTAGGCACCAAAGTCACAGGCGCGGACCAAATCACCTGCACTAACTTCGATAAGCTCCTCCTTTTCTTCAAAGATGGCACCTACAAAGCGATTAATATTCCTGAAAAGCAGTATTTTGAAAATCTCGTATGGGTGGGTGTTGCCGATAAAAAAACGATCATGAATGTTGTTTACAAGAATCTAGAGAAGAACCAGCCTTGGGCTAAACGGTTCATCGTGGATAAGTTTATTCTCGACAAAATCTACCGGTACGTGGATGAAGAGGATGAGCTCCAACATATTTCCACAGACCCAGAAGATGCTGTCGAACTCCATTTTTCTGGGCCACCTAGCCAAAAAGCAAAAAAAACCACCTTTGCCCTCAAAGAGGCCCCCCTAAAAGGAGCACAGACTCGGGGCATCCGGATCACCAAGCAAAGAGTCAAGAAAGTCACCAAAATTAAATAGACCTCTTGCATAAGTCTATCTTAACCGCGAAGCGGTAATTTTGCCGCGAATGCGGCTACAGTTGATAGCCGTGGCGTGACCGAAGGGAACCCACGGAAAAATGCATCCCACATTCATAGCCGCGAGCAGCGGCGACACTCTTTTTGCCTCTGTCGCCGCTGCTCGCGGCTCTGGTGTAAATAATGACACTTGCCCGTGGGTTCCCTTCGGTCACGCCACGGCTATCAACTGCCATCACTTCGTGATTTAACTACCGCTTTGCGGTTAGGAATGGGTTCATTCTAAAGACTTAGGCAATTGCCTCATTTCATCCATTGTCCATTTGTCTACTATTAATTAGCACCTTTTTAGATTTACGGCAAGGGCTTTTCGCGGAAAATTCGGAACTTTTTCCCGTAGTAAATAGGTGTTGCATCAACTTTGTGTTTATAAGCGCAGGGAGCGTCATCGCCAAGTTTTGCATAAACATATTGAGGATTTTCTGCGACGAGAGCTGCATGGGTAACTTCATCCTTTTCGTCAAAATAAACCAAAATATCTCCGGGCTGAAGAGGTAAGTTGGCTAGCCCCATTTTTTTAAATTTTAGGAAACTAATAAAAGCAGTGTTTGGTACGGGTCTTTTGCTTTGTTTTGCCAAACGCAGAAAAAGTCTGAATTCAGCATAGTTAAGACCCGATTTTTTAATGACATAACTGAAGCACGATAATTTCTTTTCTGCGGGGGTAGAAAGGGGTATTCTTTTAAACTCGTAATTGTTTTCTAGGTAGGCATCTGCTAAACGAGTTGTTATTCCCTCAATGGCGTCGTCGGTTTCTTGATTTCTTGTTAAATGGGGATTGAGGAAACAACAAGAAGAAAAGCCAGTTTCATAAAAAAATTTAACCACTTTGTCTATGCTTTTAGAAGAGAGGGTTGCCTCAGATAGAAGGAAATATTTTATGCTCGGTACGAGGAGACGGAGAATGAATTCATTTGTGATTTGGAATTTGGACTTAAGGGGCGCTGCAACCTGTGCAAGGAGTTTTGTAGCAACCTCGTGTGCAATATTAAAAGCATTGTTAATTACTGTAAAAATTAATCGATTTTCGTTTTCAATAACTGTAGATTTAGCGGTATCCCAATAATGATAATCTTGTGTAGTAACACTGTTAATTGTTGTCATGTTTGGACTTTCCGGAAGGAGGTGTGGCTAGTTTCCCTATGAGATGCTCCTTTTTTAAAAGTTCGATTTGCTTGCCAGTCTCTTGGTGGCCCTGAAAGAAACGAGAGGTGGCATCCTTACCATAGAGATCAGATAAAAAATGGTCTCCTCCGGGGTGCTTAAAAAATGAAACGTTATAAATATTGGAGCGAATAATGATCCAAGCATCTCCCTTGGTTGTGTGCTTTTTAACATCTTCCACGGTATAAGTTTTCGTTGTAGTTGAGCTAACAGCTGAAGCGGCTGACATCGATTACCTCCAAGTTTGGGTATAAATTTACCACTTCATCAACTTTTAATCTATCGAAGAATCTTAAACTTTATTCCGTATTCAATAGGTGTCTGATCAGCTTTGTGTTTATAAGCAAAGGGGATGTCGTTGCCAAATTTTGCATAAACATATTTAGGATCTTCTGCGACAAGAGCTGCATGGCTAAATTCATCCTTTTCGTTATAATAGACCAGAATATCTCTCGGCTTAAGAGGTAAAGAAGCCGGTTCCCTTCCTTCAAATTTTAAGAAATTGATATAATCTTGGTAGGATCGTTCTCGTTTGCCTTGCGTTGCCCAGAGCAAAAAACATTCAAATTTTCTTGCATCAAATCCTGACTTTAAAAGGACGTAATAGAAGCATGAATCTTTTTGCATAGGAGGAGGAAGAGGTAATTTTTCAAACCGGTTATTGTGTTGTCTGTAGGCAGTTTGTAAAGGATCTGATATTTTATTGATGGTGGTACGAGCTTCTTTTGGATCTGAAATTCTCTGAGGATTTGGGAAACAATAAGGAGAAAGGTGGGTTTCTTGAAAAAATTTCTTTACTTTATCGATGCTTTTACGGGAAAGAGCTTTTCTTTTTGTGAGGCAACTGCCTATGCTTGGTTCGATAAGAGAGACAAGGAATTCTTTTCCGATCTCGAACTGGGCCTCAGAGGATTCTGGATTAACTCCTTCGCGTTTAAGACATTTTGGCGTAACTTCACGTGCAATTGTAAAAGCAGTGCATACTACGGTATGAACTAATTGGATTTCGTCATCAACCTCAATAGCTTTATCCATCTTTCGAATGTGATAATGTTCTGTAACACATGGTTTAATTGCTGCCATTTTAATATAATATAATAATTTGCAATTAATCGTCAATTAAAATTATTTATTAATAGAAAAACAGGATAAGCAGGATCGCAAGCGGCGGATATACAGGATGGAAGAAAATAGTAATCTTTTTCTTATCCTGTATATCCTGCCGCTTGCGATCCTGCTTATCCTGTTTTCTTTTTGTTGCTAAGAGGTAAACTCTTAAAAATCAAGAGCTAATGAGGCGTAAGGCCCAGTTAAGATGTAATTACTAAGGGTTCTGGCAAAGCCAAGTGCGTAAACGCCTGTTCCGGGAATTTCATCAGCAGGAATGACGCCAATATCAGTCGGCACAGCTTGTCCTGAAGCCATGTCAACAGTCTGGATAGCGTTGATATACACTTGACATTGGTATCCAATTTCTAGGTTTAAACTTACAGAGTCCCATATCATTTGATAAGAAAAACCGAGCTTTTGCTCAAACCCTGGAACTAGCTGGGCTCTATTTTTTACATACGTCTTTTGAATGTTTGGCACAGGGTTGCCCACAGACGCTACGAATGGAGAAAAAGAGGTAAAGGTGTTGTTGTTTTTAAGCTGCCCCATAAAAAGGGAAAAGGCAGAATTGCCTGTGAAAAAAAAGTGATCGAACATTCGATAATCGTAATTTATCCCCACATCTGGCCCCCCTCCTGTAAATGTGGAAGTGCCGGAGATTGTGCGGGAAACGGTGTCTGCAAAGTTAGAAAATGTGGAGCTCATGGTTTGTTTAATACGCGCAAAGTCAACACCTGCGTAAAAGTTTGTGTATAGTCTATCGCAAAAACTGAACTTTTTCCCAAAATTTAATCTGGCCTCATCAAATCGAGAGGTGACCTTTCCCGTAGCTACTTGGTAAGCTGAGGAATTTGGTCCTATGTCAAATAGTGGCCCAACCATATCTCCAGTAACGTCGGCTGCAACAAAAGTGTCTTTGTCATTTGAATTTACACGTTCCCAGTTTAGTTCTACATTTATATTGCTATTTTTGAATAAGACACTTGCTCCCACTTCAAAACCTAAGTGGTAATCAGGATTGATTTCCAAAATATTCCAGTTAGGCGATAGGACTCCTAGTGGAATGTTTGGATCTATACCAATAGCTTCCGCGCCGTAATAAAAATGGCTGCCATTGGGCTGAAGGATAAGTATGTCTCCGTAGAGTTCATAACTCACTCCGCAGCATGGATCGGGCTCCATGCAGCACTCCATATTGACATCAGCAATAAGCGTAGATAGAAGAGCACACGCAATAGTAGAAATTAGGGCTTTCATATGGACTCCTTGGGTTTGTGTTTAAAGGATAGTTTTAATGTTTTTTAATATTTGAGGTCAAGGTATAAAGACGTTTATGAAATTTCCTAAAAACATAGGATTGCCCGATCGGATCATTCGTCTCATCATTGCGCTGCTCCTCTTTGCTTTAGCTTACTGGCGCTCAAGCTGGAGTATTTTTGTAGTGGGCTTGTTTGTTTTGTTTGAGGCGCTTATGAGTTGGTGTGTCCTCTATCAAATTTTGGGCAAAAACTCTTGCTCAATTAAAAAGAAATAAAACTCTATTTTCAACGGATAGTGCCGTAGACCTTCCGAGGGTGATCTTTTTATTCTAGCTTTCAAGTGGGAAGAGTAGGTAAACTGTCTGTTTCAATCTTTACAGAGATTTAAAATGAAATTAAAAATGATTGTTGTTTTTGCGTTGCTTGGGCTCCAGGCATTTGCAGCCGAATTGCCATGGTATTTGGTTTCTCCCCATATTTTACCGGAGAAGGAGATTGAGTATCTGCATCAATTAACCCATGATGTGATTCCCAAGGCCCAGTGGTATGGAAGGTTTACCTTCTGGCAAGAAGTTTTTGAAGCTGATGTATCTGCAGATGGAAAAACGATTGTTTTTAGCCATGAGATAGATAACAAGTTTTTACCGGTCATGGAAAAATTAGCCTCTCTTTGGTTGAAGCGATTGCCCGAACTTGGTTTTGATATTGCGGGTAAGCACCTTGTATTGGAATCCTACTTAGATCGAAATGTTGTTAATCTTGAAAATATGGGATCTAGCGGAATGTTTTGGCATCGAGATAGCATTCTTGTTAACGGGAGTAAGAAAATTGCAGACTATTCAATGATTTTATTAATGAATGGAAAAAATCAAGAATGGGACGGGGCAGATCTTGTTCTTCAGAAAGGGGGAGGCTACAAGGATAAAGGGAGTTATGTTTGGATGAATTCAACAGATGCTTTTATTACAATAAAACCAGTCTATAACCAGGCAGTTATTTTTAGAAACTCAGACACTGGGCATATGGTTACACCACTGAAGCTTTTATCAGATTTACCTGTCTCTCGCGATGTATTTATTATGACTTGTTATATGCCTGAGTAATCATGGTTTTTGTGTGCAGAGAATACCCATAAAGGTCACCTCGTCCCAATCGTTGATTTTGGTTGTCCCATTGGCTAAGTAAGTTGTTGCATTCCAGAAGGTGGCGAATTCTGGGCCATATGTCTGAGATGCCTCTTGGATCGCATGTAAATAACCGAGGACGGGGTAGAATTCTGTGCTGGTGTATGAGGTGTTATTGCGTAGTTCATTGAGAGCAACAAAAGTGTAGGCGACGCGGATTTTAACTTCGGGATTTTGCGCCATGACATCATCCCAAGTCGCAACGAGGGTTGGAACGAGATCGTACCCGGTTTCTCGTGAGACAAGCCTTGATAGGTCTTCAGCATCGACCTCCATAATGACTCCATTGGCAATCGATCCGATGTTAGTGGTTGTGGCCAGGTTAAGCATGGCCCTTTCTTTCCGATGTTGATCGATCCCCCAACGGGATGGGTCGGTGACTTTGTAGTTAAAGATACGCTTCACGCCAAACGCGATGGCCGGTTGCATCGATTTAACCGCTTCGGGTTTCATTGATCGCGCCGCCGAGACTTTATTCATCAGACTTCCATAACCATATATGAGGACTTTGCCATCAGGGAATCGATCGAGTATATCTTGGTGCCCTTCATTAGGGTATTGAAAGAAAGGGTAGCTGGCTAATTTGGGGAGTTCTCCTCCAACCTTTTTCAAAAGGGTCCGTTCATAAGTATGACTCCAGCAAGGAATGGAGGCTGATCCCGCAACATTGCTTGCATAAGTACTAGTAGTTAAAGCAAGGAAACAAATAAAAGCGGAAAATATATAATAAATTCTTTTCATAAACACCTTATTTTAATACTAAAACAGCCAGTTTATATTGAATTGCATTAATTAACAATAATAAATTATATTTTAGCTTTTTCATTGAGCTTCAAACGAAATAATTACAAAAGCCTATCTTAACCGCGAAGCGGTAATCAAATCGCGAATGCGATGGCAGGTGCTAGCCGTGGGTGACCTTGGGAACCCACGGAAAATGCCCCCCCACATCAGAGCCGCTAACAGCGGCGACAGAGGCAAGAAGAGTGTCGCCGCTGCTCGCGGCTCTATATATGAGAGCATTTTTTCCGTGGGTTCTCTTCGTTCACCCACGGCTAGCAACTGCAGCCACATTCGTGGCAAAATTACCGCATTCGCGGTTAAGAGTATCCTGAGTCTACTTTTAATTCATCGGGAATTGCTCATTTTTTAAAAAGCTTGAAAAGCATTGAAAATTTGTCTAGTCTTATGGAAAAAAAGGGGGATGTTATGCCGATTATCGATCAAATCAATGAGGGGATCAAAGAAGCAATGCGCAGCCGAGATCAGATTAGGCTCAATACTTTGCGGATGCTCAAGTCAAAAATATTGGCTGTAGATGCTAGAGCTGGTCTTCCTGATGCAGAAGTCATCAAGCTATTCAAAGCGTATTACGGTAGCTTGCAAGAAGCTTTTGAGCAAGCGGAGGGGGCGGGTCGCCTTGATATCTCTGAGCAATTAAAAAGCGAGCTCACGATCATTCAAGAATTTTTGCCCCAAGCCCCTTCTCTTGATGAAACCAAAAAATTGATAGCGCAAGCCATTGCCGAATCTGGTGCCAAAACAAAAAAGGATCTAGGTTTGGTCATGAAAGCTGTCATAAAGCTTAATAGTGCAGTTAATGGAAAGCTCGCCAAAGATTTAGCCAGTGAGTTGCTTTCTGACTAAGGAGCCCTTGGAATCTCCTCCTTGAAGATTTTGGTGGCGCATTTGTTTCCATTTTCAAATGCCTCTAATTTTCCATTTAGGAAAAAGTGGGTCTCATCTGAACTCATTTCGACTGTTGTATCAATCTTAATATGCCAATCGGAGCGGCTAAGATTATACGATTGAGTCAGCAAGTAATGGGCAGAAAGGGGATCATCTTTAAGAATTTTAAGCTCTCTTTTTAGATTATGATCTATTGTCATGTCAATATCATCGAAGCGCTCTATCCCTTCTCCAAATGGACCCCCTTCATAATTCGTAATGTAAGTGGAACTATTTGTGAGTGGATCGATAGAAAAGGTCCGTTCCACTTTGCCCTTCGATATTTGTGTGATAGGTGCCAGGGAGCCATAAATGGGTGGCTCGAATCGAATTTTACTATCGTTTTCGTTGTAAGGGCGAATGGGCAAGTTGAGTACGCTTTCTTTTGTGCGGAGCGTCAAAGTTGCTGCTCTCGGCGTAGGCCAAATTAAGGGCCAGTAGGTAGTTGATAGGGCAATACGGATCCGGTGGCCGGGATCAAATGCATAGCCGCACATATTCATTTTTAGTTTAATTGTATAAAGTTTTCCGGGTTCCAATTCTTGGGGATCTGCATGGGATTCACGATGAGTGAGATTCAAGATCTGATAGGAAATTCTTCGCGATGAACCATCAGGTGCGATATCGCATAATCTCGCGCACAAATGCGCTAGTGGTTTGTCAGAGGCTATGTTTAGTATCAGTTCAGGTGCTCCGAAAATTTCCATCCTCTCTTGGCAGGGCGCTGAATCGAAAGTTAACGATAACTGATCATCGATCTGTTGATCTGTAGGCAATTCACCTGGAACTCCAGTTGTCATCCATTCACCAGTTGCCGATCCAGTCCACTCGGGCGAGCAAATTGTAAGTGCGGCATCTGCTGCAGAATCTGTTGTTAATCCATTTTCTGTAAAATACAGTTTCTTATTTTTAATTTGTTTTGAGGGCCATGTTGTTTCCCCAACCCAGCGACCGGGAGACAGATCATACCATCCTGTAGGTGCAGCCCACTCTTCCATATAGGCGCGCAGGAGGGGTTCTTCCATAATTCCGTTGTCTTGGTTTTTTAACCAATGGTCCCACCATCTGCCCGCTTCTTGCAGGAAACCAATTGCAGGTCCCGGAGAGCCAGAATGGGGATATAAATGAGCCCAAGGCCCTATGATTCCTAAGCGAGGCACTTTTAGATTTTCAAGGATGCGTGTTACTGAATTGGTATAACCGTCGGCATACCCTCCCATGACAAAAACTGGGCATTGAATAGCACTCCAATCTTCACAAATAGAACCGTGCTTCCAATATGCGTCCCGATGTTGATGTTTCATCCATAATGCTGGCCAAAATGGCAGCTGTTCCATTCTATCTAGCCACTGTTGTTTCCACCCCTCACCCACTAGTTCAGGGTCAGTCGGACGTGCTTGATAGGCAAGCATGAAAGTTCCCCACCATAAATTGTCATTCAATAGGCATCCTCCCACATAATGAAGATCATCGTTGTAGCGATCGTCTGTTGTGCAAACAGAAATCACAGCCTTTAAAGCAGGAGGGCGCCTGGCGGCCACTTGCAGAGCATTAAAGGCTCCCCACGATTTCCCCATCATGCCGACCGATCCTGTACACCAACTTTGTTTGGCTATCCAGGCAATCACTTCCAACGCGTCATCTTGTTCAAGTTTGAGATACTCATCTTCAAGGAATCCATCTGATTCACCAGAACCCCGCATATCAACACGGAGTGCAGCATATCCCTGAGTGGCGAACCAAGAGTGTATGGGTTCGTCCCGACCGCGAGTGCCATTCCGTTTTCCATAGGGAATGTATTCCAAAATAGCAGGTACAGGCTCTTCATTTGCACCCTCAGGGATCCACATTCTAGCTGCCAATCGTGTTCCGTCAGATAAAGGGATCCAAAAATGTTCGATCGTTTGAATTTGATTGGCATTAAGAAAATGGGTCGCGAAGACCAAGAAGAGGCCTAGAAAGAGTTTTGTCATAGATTTCCTGAAAAAATGTTAAACGCTAAAGACTAAATGAATGACCCAATCTTAACAAGAAAAATAACTCTTTGTCGTTTATTGTTATATCGGTATACTTTTGAATTCGCAGAATCCAATATACCGTTCGGAGCTTCTCTATGAAAACGATCATAGCTTTTCTATTAATGTCTTCGCTTTGTTTTGCTGAACTTGCTCTGCAAGCAAAAGCTAAGCCTCGGGTGTCCATAATTACCTCTGTGTATAACGGAGATGGTTTCATAGAGGGTTTTTTGAAAGATATCACTCAGCAGACGATTTTCAAAGAATGTGAACTGATTATGATCAACGCCAATTCTCCTGGCCACGAAGAGAAAATCATCAAAGATTATATGGCTAAGTATCCGAATATTATCTACGTTAGGCTTCCACAAGATCCAGGAGTTTATGGAGTATGGAATCGGGCCATAAAAATGACTTCTTCTGATTTTATTGCTAATGCTAATTTGGACGATCGGAGCCATCCTAAAGCCCTAGAAGTCCAAGTGGAAGAACTAGAAACCTATCCTGATATAGACCTCGTTTATGCGGGATATTTAAGCACTCCGGTGCCTAATGATACTTACATCGGCAATCATGCTAGTGGACATGTTGATCCTCCAGAATTTTCTGTAGAAAATAATATAAGATATTGCTTGCCGGGGCCAAGGCCGGTATGGCGTAAATCTCTCCACGATCGCTATGGTTTTTTTGATGAGTCATTTTTTTCAGGAGGGGATTATGAAATGTGGGTTCGTGCTGTAAATTTAGGTTCTAAATTTAAAAAGGTTCCTGGTTATTATACCCTTTATTATCAAAATCCCAAAGGATTATCGACAGATTTGGGTGATGAGAAAGTAGAGCGACGCAAGCAAGATGACCTAAAATTCAAGAAATTATATCCCCACCTTTTTATGTCAATCGTCAATCCGCATGTTGGAGAGGACTTTTTAACTCTCTATAACCGTGGGCGTTATCAAAGGAGTGTGCAGGAGACAGATGCGGCGCTAGAGAGTTTTTTAAAAGCTTATGAACGTAGCAAGGTACATGCTGAGCCCCTTTGGCAATGCGCTACCATCTATCGTGAGAAAGGCAATGTCTTGCTGGGGTATCTTCTCGCAAAACATGCCCTCTCTCTTCCTTGGCCGAAGGAAGAGCTCTTGCTTGAACGGATGGCGTATGAATATGCCATAACGGTTGAATTTGCCAATTGCGCTCTCCTGTTAGGAAAGTTTGAGGAGGGGTTTGAAGCTTGCAAAAAATTGCTTGTAAATCCCCAGTTGCCAGTTGAATTTAAACCTCAAGTAGAGTCTAATTACGAGCTCGCTAAAATGAGACTTGAAGAGGCTAGTAGTAAATAGTGTCGCAGACGAACCTAGATTATTTTTGATATAATTGAATATTAATATAATTAAAGGAGAGGAGTTAAAGAAAAAAGCGCAAGGTTAGGAAAGCTCCCCATTGGTTGAGGTTTCTACTAGACAGACCCAGGACTTCTGATGCTCCGATGGGTAAAAATCGGTAGTAAGGGGCAAGTTCTAACCAGAAATTCGTTCCACATTTAAAGGCAATGGGAAGTTGCACTGCTGCGCCTGTTCTATTTTTAAGGATCCAGGCAGCTTCAGCCAAACTTTTGATTCTAAGATATTGATTAAAAGTAGGAAGACAATCGACTTGCAATCCTAGCATCCAATCCTCCCAGGAATAGTGAATTTTTACTCCGGCAAGGGCATAGTAAATAGTATACTTCAGCTGGATAGGTGCGATGGAGGAATAACCTGTATGATGATCAGAGAGAAAATCTAGCCCAAGGCCTACATAAGGGGTGAGCATCCAATTGTCACTAGGAGAAAAACAGTATCCCCCGACAAATTCTGAGTACCACTCATGAAATTTCGTTTTATTTACAGAGCTTGATAATGTTCCGAGATTGTAAATAGATCGTGCTTGGCCAAAGAAGGCGCATGGTTGCTCATAGGAGAGTTTGCCCACAACACCGCCGGTATTTCCTGAATAAGAAGGAGGAGTTGAAAACGACATCCAGGTGTAGTCACCCCCTAGGTCTATAGACCACCCTTGTGGCATTTCATTGCAGCACTGAGATGTTTTTTCATCTTCGTATGTATCAGCAAAGACAACACTTGCCGAAAATAAAAACATCGATAAAAACCATCGCCAATTTTTCATAATTTTCATAATAGTCCTGCTTCAGTTAATTTTTTTAGTGTTTCGTCAAGTTGTTGATTATAGTATGGGCTTAATCGATTAATATTATAGAGTCCTGATGCCGGTGCTATGACGCTCACTGTGTTAGAAGTATAATTAGTAACATAGACAAAATTGCCATTGGGTGATATAGCAATATCAGCAGGAGAGAGTCCTACGCCTATTATTGGAGAAACCACCTTATTAGTTTGAATATCGATAATGTTAACAGTTCCTTGACCCGCTGTTAAATCAGTAAAACCAGAGCCATCATAAAGAGTGTTATAATTAGAAACATATGCATAGGATCCATCGGGTGTAATGGCAACACCAGCAGGTTGTATTCCGAGATTGAGTGTTGCAACAATGGTATTGCGACTTATATCGACGATGCTCACTGTGGTACCGACGGGTGAAAAATTATTGTTCCCAAAATTAGTTACATAAGCATATTTGCCGTTAGGTGTTATTGCAATTGCGAATGGGCCGGAAAAACCTGTAATAGCATTGAGCTGTACGGAATTATTACTTGTATTAATGATACTTATTGTACCAGTTCCTGGATTGCCATCGACATAACTAACAACATAGACATATGCCCCATCTGGCGTTATAGCCATTGCCGCAGGAGCGAGTCCTACAGTAATTGGCGATCCAACAATAGCATTAGTGTTTAGATCAACAACACTCACTGTTGTTCCATTACCGCTACCAACTCCAGGGAAAGACCCATAATTATTGACATAAGCATAATTGCCATTAAGGGTTGCGATCAGGCCAGAAGGGCCATCAAAACCGCCGATCGTGCCTGTAACTGTATTAGTGGCTAAATCGATAATGGTTACGGTTGTGCTATTACTATTGGTGACATATGCTTTTGTTCCGGCTGCATTAATAGTTACTGTATAGGGTTCGTTAAAACTACTGTCGCTAATGGTTTGTTCGAGGGTGTTATTCGTTAGATTTAATACGCTAACAGTATCTCCACCGGGGATTTGAGCATTGTTGTTGTTTGCAACATATGCGAAGAGGCTGTTAGGGGTAACCGCTATTCCAGACGGAGTATCTCCTACAGGAATAGTTGCAACAACCGTATTAGGCTCTTGTGCGCATGAAATTATCCGGCATAAAAATAAAAAACCAACCGCAAAGGCCCTTGATTTTTTTATCATCGATGGTTTCCCCTAGAAAAATTTAAACTCTTTTTGAGAAGAAAATATTAGATATCGTAAATTCTTGCAACAGGAATTTTTAGTCGAATGAAAAGCTTGTTTTGTAGGCGCGATGGTCGCTCAAAGCTTCTTGAGGGTCGGATAGATCATAGGTGTTTGTCAAAAGGTGAACATCTAAATTTTTGAACAGTTCCTTGTGATGTTTGCGAATCAGGACGTAGTCGTCGATCTCGTTTTGGGCTCTTGGATCGGTGGGTACAGGTTCTTTATTCACCCAGAAAGTCATAAGGTTTGTGCAGGTGTGGGTCATGTCGTTAAAGCCAGGGTTTTTCTCGGTGTAGAAATCATAGAAAAGTTCGGGGATGCCAGAGGTGGTGGAGTATTCATCATCAGCCTCTGCGGTTCTCTTGATGTTGAGATCGCCAGCCAAGATGTAGGGTTTGCCGGAGCTTGCGGACACTTGGTCCATTTTTTCTGTGAGAAAGCGGAGCTGGCGGGCTCTGTATGAGCAGCAAATCTTCTGGTCTTCCGGTTCCATGTGTGTTGTGACCATCCAGAAATGCTCGGTCTCTAGGTAGAAAAATCCCCGCTTTACCATCTTTTTTAGGTATAGTCGTTGAAGACCTACGGGAAGCTTATAGAGCCGTTGCATATCTTCGGGATAGGCAATGAATATAGGATCGCCGAGGATGGGATACTTTGAGGCTACGAAAAGTTCACTTTCTTGCTGGCCTGAATTGGGGCTAATTCCTATCCAGAAGTGGGGGTATTGTTTTTTCAGATCTTCAAAAAGAATAGCCCCCGATTCGAGAGGAACTTCTTGCGCCACGAAAATGTCTGGAGACTCTTTTTTAAGGAAGTGAGCGAGCCTCTCAGATCTTTCTGCAACGGGGGCTGTAACTCCCCCAAACAGCGCGGGCATGCGCCCCCTGAACATACACACGTTGAGGGTAAGAAATGTATTTGTGTCAAATTCTTCTTTTTCTTCGCCTAAGCCACTTTTGTAGATATAGTGCTGATTGGTTGTAGCTGAATCACTTCTAATATTAAAAAATAAAGTAGCAAGTAAAAGCAAGGGGATAACAAGTAAAAATTTAAATAGACTCCGCCCCATAGAATACCCCTCCCTTTCCTTGGTATAATATAAATTAATATTAGTTTCAAATTAATACATAGATATTGTATAATAGTGTAGATAATATTGAGGAGTAAGTAATGAGCGGTGTTGAGACAACCCTATTTTTTAACCCGGTACAATCCTTAGAGGTTTACTACAAAGACCGGATCATTAGCATTCATGGACGCAATTCAGAGGAAGCGGTCCGAGCTCTATGTAATAGCGTCGTGTTGTTTAGAGGGGGGGCAGCTAAAGGGAAAGTGAGTGAAGAGGAAAAGGTTCTTATTAGCTCACGTTATGCTGCGCTCGCGCAGCGGATCGAATCAGCCAAGCAAACTGTATTTTTGTCTCTCCGTCATTTTCTGCCCGAACCGTCCCTATCCAAGCCACGGTGTGTTGGACTCGAAGCTGAATATGTCCGTCCCGTTCGGGCTTCCGAATCCACGCCCAGCTATCTCGAATATGAGCAGCCTGTCGGTAGTATCGAGGGCGGCGGTAGGTTTCTTGCGCGAATTAAATTGGACGGCGTGACCTCGGATACGAAATTTGCCATATTGGAATTAGAGTGTAGACCATATTCACTGGATTCAAAAGAGTTTTCTCAGCAGCTCCGTATAATCGAGAGCATGCGAAGAGCCATCTTAAGAGCGAAGGAGGGTTCAAGTGTCCAGAGCCTACTCGATAACTTTGGTCAAGAATCCACTTCCTACAAACTGCGCGTGGAGAGGGCGCCCTTACTTGTATTCGATACACTTTCCGAGGGAATAGGTCCGTATTGCCAAGTGACCGTCGAATTACCTCTCAGCCGCCTGGGAGACCCAGCTGACAAGGCTATCTTGGATCTGGTCGAGTGTCCCTACGAGCGTGAGCTTTTGCAACATGCGCGCATTGCAGCGGATGCCTTGGTTAAACTCATGCGACCTTTGGCAGCCAAATTACATGGTGACCTCTATGAAATGAATTCGATTAAGCTCGCAAAGCTACGTGGCTATTGGGCACAGTCTATCATGCAGGCTTGCCAGGTAATTTACTATGAGGAGGCTAAATGGTTCGTTGGCTTTCACATCAGAGCTGCGGGCCCATACTGGCTGAGTGCAAGAGATAATGCCTTGCTGACAACATTTTTTGACATCAACTCTCGGCCTTCAGAGTTTATAACCTTCGAGGAGACTCTTAAACAGGCATTGAAAAAAGGGATCATAATACTGGCAGCGGACGACAAATCCAAGGATGTTTGCTCAATTGCAAATATTTCTATGATGTTGATGCAGGATTATAGGAACTTCCAAACGGACCCGTTCCGGTTCAAGGCATCAGTTGATACTCTTAGGTTTGCTTATGGAATGACGCTCGTGGAACTACGTGATGTGGAATCATCTCTCAATAGGGGAATCATCAAACAATCCAATCCAAAGCCCTACTCTCGCATTAAAAGCGCGCAAGCCCTACCAGAGTCCCGTCCAAAGAAAACCTTGAATGTTTGAAGAATGGCTGAATAAACCTGAATTCGGCCAAAAAGGATCAAAAAATGGCCGAATTATGCCTTTTTTGGCCGGAAAACGTTGAAAATGGCCGAATTATGGTTAATTCGGCCAAAAATGATTGAAAAAATGTCCGAATTAATGGAATCGCAGAAAGTTGTACCTCAGCCTAGTCAAGCCTCTTTCATTGAGGATATTTGGGAGGATTTAAAGCAGATGGATGGGAGTCGAATTGCGGGAATGGGCATAACTCTTGAACAGTTGAAGGAATGGTTGTTGCTTAGAACCTAAAAAGAGTACCCGATTTTTCCGTAGATTTGATTGGAATTGTAGCCGCTTCCAAATTCTCCGTTATAGCTAAGGGATCCGAAGCCTCCCCAGCTTGTTTGCCAAAAGAGTTCTACGGCGGGAGAAATGAGATTTTGCTTGGAGGTAAAGGCCTTAACAATAAATGATTCTGGTGTGCCCACAATTGCCACATCGAGATCTCCTACGTTATGAGGCTTTTTGTAGATGTAGCTCAACTTTACTTGTAGGATAAAAATTCCCCAATCGTAAGTGGTTGTTGCGTATCCATTGAGGCCTGTTTCGATGCGGAGCATCGATGAAGTTCTAGAAGAGACCCTCATATTATATGGAGCAGCCCCTTTCTCTGAATAGCTTGGGTCCCATTCAACGACCCAGTCTAACAAAGCAAATGGTTCAATGGTTCCAGAATTTGTATTGAAATCAGATCCCATCCCAAAATGGAAATCGAGTTGTTTTGCATGGTAAGAACTTTTTGCGCACTCTCCAAATCCTGGAAAGGAAATGGCGCGCTTTTGATTAACACTCATATATTCGCCCCAAATAGCTGCGTCCATGAAAAAATCGCAATAAGATTTCATTCCGTAGACGCTGAGATAACCCGCATTTAAATGGCCATTTCCCATAGAGTGATCTTCCTGAATCGAGGTATAAGCGTACCCCGCGAGTGTGCCGATATACCACTGATCGGTGTTGCCGTAATCACAGGCTGCAAAAAAGCCACCGTCATTGAAATCAAAGGGAGAGGTTTGATCTTGAGAGTTTTGATGATTGAACCCGCCAAAACCCATCGTCCAAAGTTCAAAATCTTTGTTTTTAGGTGAAGTACAAGTTGTTTCTTCTTCTTCTTCACAGCAATTGTTTCCACAATTGTCAGCAAGGCGTCTTTTGGTAAAATGAAAATCGAGCGACTCGGAAAGCATGAACATAACATTTTGCGCAGCAAATGTGGAAATTGAGTCTCTCGAGGGACTAATGGCTTCAAGGGCTTTTTGGTATTGCGAAGGGGAAAGAGCGTTTAAAAGAGCAAATTGATCTGTCAACCCTAGTGAATTGGCACCTGGGATTAGAGTATTGAGGTAAGAAGCAACTCTTAAGTTGTTGCCTCGAAGGCCTTGTGTAGAAAGAGGAGTGATGGAAGGCACAAGAGAGCTGAAATCAAATTGGACAAACGTAGGAGCTCCCATCGGTAGATAGAAGAGTGAATAATCGCTCGGGGTTATTCCGGTAAATGCAACGGAATCAAAGGTACCTGTAATGCCGGATGAAGTGAGAAGTGTGTACGTGCCGGCAGTAGCGTTTGGATCTAGGTCGATCTCCAAGATGCCTGCGAGCGACGCAGGTCCAGTAACGGAGACTAAAGATGTGCCGCTAGAATCGATCTCGATATGGACAAGGCTCCCAGAGGAGCCGAGAATTGGATTTGCTGAACTTAGTGTTAAACTGCCAAGGGTTAGCGTTCCTCCGGCATCTGGAGAGATCGTTCCGGAATTGACAGAAACATCTCCTGTTAAAGTTCCAATGCCGCTCAGCGTCCCTCTTTGCGGACTAAAGTTAACATTTCTACAGACGAAAATGAGAGCTTGATCGATTAGTCCATTCACTTTGAAATTCGCATTATTGATGTAGACTCGTCCTTGATAATCAGTTGTTCCGTTGTAAACAACAGTTCCATTTCCTGTGACATTGACCCTTGTTCCTCCTGCGCCGAAAATGGTATCATCAGTAAATGCGACTTGCTCGCCAAGTGTTAAAAGATCATCAGTATCGTTTGCTATGAATGTGAGAGTAGAACCCGCGCGCAGGAAAATGCTATTTCCTAATGCTGATCCATCGGAGCCACCTGTTCCTCCAGGCCCACCCATTCCACCGATTCCGGCTTGTGTCATATTGTTTGATGTATTGAAGATGGTTGGAATCCCCGGAAGTGCCTGTATGGTGAAATTCAAACCGCTATCTACAAAGATAGCGCCGCCAAGACCGCTCCCTCCACCACCGCCACCTCCACCAAAGCCCAATCCGCAGGTACTCGCCCCAACTCCTCCAGAGCCTCCGCCAAGACTTCCGGTATCAGATCCACCGGGGGCATTAAGGGGCGGCATGAAGGGATTGGAAGGCCCTCCGCCACCACCTCCCCCTCCGCCAAGAGAGTCGCCACCTGTTGCAGGTGTCGAGCCAGATTGGTTGGCGCCTCCACCTCCTCCTCCACCGCCAACTCCTCCTGATCCACCTTGTACTGTATAGGAGGGATCAAAAGCGCCGCCGCCAGCGCCACCACCTCCACCACCCCCAT
>JABDAY010000020.1 GCA_013288895.1 Chlamydiota bacterium
TCGTAGTATTTAAAATTTTACTATTTCATAAAAAATACTATTTATTTGCTTATTAATCTGAATTAGCTATAATTATATGATAATTATAATAATGGAGGATACTATGTCACAAGCAGCAGCAGTAAATGGCCCTAGTCAGAGTGCAGCATTCCCCTTGCCGGCTTCAGATAAAGCCATAGCAGCTACAGATCTCAAAGTTAAAATATTAGTACCGTTTTATATTAATAATCCTGAATCCATTACATTTGCCCTTCAATATGAGAAAAAGATCACAGCTGAAGCTGAGCAGTTAGTACGCATCTATTTAGGGCTAGCAGTTTTGGGCGCTGTTATTGGATTTATTGGGTATTTCGTTGGCTCTCTTGGGGGTCCAATATGCAATAGCATTTCAATTGGAGTTGGAGGTGGAGTTGGAGCCGTGGGAGGGGGGCTTAGCTTTTTTATTTTTTACCAAGAGCATCGTAACAAGCAAAAGGATGCAACAAACCATAAAACAAACATCCCATTACTCGAAGAGTTAACCAAGGATACTCTTCTTAAACAGTTTCTCGAAGAGAACTGTGATCCTAAATTACCACTTACCGTTGAAGATCTCCCCCACGCAAAAACTTTAAGTGATCAGAAAAAGCTCCTTAACGCTACACTAACCACCTACTGGGAAAGTTTAGAAAGGGAAACAAAGACTAAAGGATCTCTTGAAACTCAACTAGCTGAAATAAATGAATTCGCAGTGAAGCTTGAGAAACCCACAGCAGCGTTTCGGGCAAAACACGGTCTTCAGTCACCGCTCGAAGAATGTTAAAAAAGTTGCGCTATATGGACTTTTTCGGCATAATCTTCAGCGGTGGCATAGCCAAGTGGTAAGGCAGAAGCCTGCAAAGCTTCCATACCCCAGTTCGACCCTGGGTGCCACCTATTATGCTATATATCGTATCCACACCCATTGGTAATCTTAAAGATATTACTTATAGAGCAGTCGAAGTCCTCTCTTTAGCTGACTATATCCTTTGTGAAGACACTCAGCATAGCCCTACTTTGCTTAAAGCCTATAAGATTCAAAAAACTCTTTATAGTTATCACAAGTTCAATGAGGCGCAAAAATTGGACGGGATCATTGAGGATCTCAAAAAGAATATGTCTATCGCACTGATCAGCGATGCGGGGACACCGGGGATCTGCGATCCGGGGCAGAGGCTTATTTTGCGTTGTATTGAAGAAGGGCTACCTTATACAGTCGTTCCAGGGGCTTGTGCATTTGTTGCCGCATTATCACTGTCGGGGCTATCGGAGGAAAAATTCCAGTTTGTGGGATTTTTGCCTAAAAAAGAGTCTGAAATTAAAAAAGTGATCCAGTATGAGGGAATCAGCATTTGTTATGAGTCACCCCATAGGCTATTAAAAACGCTGAAAATTCTAGGGGATCTTCCTGTGACTGTGGTTCGAGAGATCACAAAACTACATGAAGAGTGCAAAAAAGGGAGCGCGAAAGAACTCCTTCAACACTACATAGAGCACCCTCCCCGCGGCGAAATCGTCTTATTAATTAGCGGCGGACCGACTAAAGCAGAGAACATTGAAACAGAGAAAGAAGCCTTGAAGCTCATCGCAAAATTGCGAGGGGTTCCCAAAAGAGAAATTTACAAAATTTTCCACTTATCTTAAGATCTACATGAAAAAACCGGAGGAATTTATTTTATGACAACACCTAAAGAACTGATTTTTGAAGAAGAAGCACGCACAAAACTTAAAGAAGGGATCGATCAACTGGCAGATGTGGCCAGTGTCACTTTGGGCCCCAAGGGGCGCAATGTGGGGTTGCAAGCTAGCTGGGGCGCGCCGAAAATTACAAATGATGGAAACAGCATCGTTAAGGAAGTCGAAGTTAAAGACCAGTATCAAAATATGGGGATCACGCTCGGCAAAGAAGTCGCAGCCAAAATGAAGGAAAAATGTGGCGATGGAACGACAACGGCCATCCTTCTCTTGCGCGCCCTTGTTGCAAACGGAATTAAAAATATCGCTTCTGGATCAAGCCCTATAGGCGTTAAGCGGGGAATGGAAAAAGCCCTCGAAGCCGTGATTAAAGAGATCGAAAAAACTTCCATAGAAGTAAAACACGATAGTGAAATCCAAAATATCGCCATTGTTTCTGCATCCGGTAATCAGGAAATTGGGGAAATTATTGCCGGGGCCATTAAAAAAGTGGGCAAATCGGGCGTCATTACCATTGAAGAAGGGAAAACAACCGAGACAACAATAGAGATTGTCGAAGGGATGCAATTCGATAGAGGCTATACAAGCGCCTATTTCTGTACGAATGCAGAGTCTATGAGCGCCCAAATGAACAACCCCTATATCCTCATCACTGACAAAAAGATCTCTTCCATTCAAGAACTCATCCCCATTCTACAAACAGTTGCTGGAACTGGAAAAGAATTGCTCCTCATTGCAGATGATCTTGAATCAGACGTTCTTTCTACCCTTGTAATCAATAAACTCCGAGGAACTCTCAAAGTTTGTGCAGTGAAAGCGCCCGCCTTTGGCGATCGTAGAAAAGCCATTTTGCAAGATATCGCCACTATTACGGGGGCAGTTGTTGTGTCAGAAGAAACAGGGATGAATCTAAAAGATGCCGGCCCCGAGGTTTTGGGAAGCGCTGAAAAGATTGTCATCTCAAAGGATAAAACCACCATTATCAATGGGAAGGGAGATGCCAAAGAAATTCAGGCCAGAATCAAGCAAATTGAAGGAGAAGTTGCCAGATCTACAAACTCTTATGATAAAGAAAAATTCGAAGAGAGAAAAGCAAAACTTAGCGGTGGTGTGGCAGTTATCCGCATCGGCGCTGCAACTGAGCCTGAAATGAAACAAAAAAAGCAGATGTTCGAAGACTCTTTAAACTCAACAAAAGCTGCTTTAGAAGAAGGGCTTGTTGCCGGCGGCGGAGTGGCGCTCCTATTGGCTGGCAAAACAATTGCTAACCTTAACCTCACAAACGATGAAGCGATCGGCGGACAGATCCTGGCAAAAGCATGTGAAGCTCCCATTAGACAGATCATTGCAAATGCAGGTTTTGATCCCTCCACTATCTTGGAACAGATCAAACCAGGTTTTGGATTCAATGCCCTTACTGAAAAAGTAGAGGATTTGAGCAAAGCTGGAATCGTTGATCCTGCAAAAGTTGCCAAACACGCAATCACCTTTGCAACATCAACAGCGGGTATGGTTCTTCTTTCTGAAGCTTTAATTGGCAATGCACCTGAAGATGAATAGCGCTATCGTTATTCCTGCGAAAGGGATTGGGGATGCGCTTTTAATGATGATCGCATCCCATCGCCTTTTGCAGGAAGGGTATCAGGTTAAAACACAGCATAAAGCCCTCGAAGAATTAAAAGAGTGGTTTCCCGGCCATGAATTTTCTTCTGAAATTACTGATTGCGACCTTGTCGTTGTTGAAAATGATAATTCACCAAAAATTCCCGAGCTAAGGGCAAAATTTGGAGAGAAACTCTCCATTTTTTATCCCACCTATAATCCTCAGAAACATCTTCCCCTTTCCCCCCTTGACCAGGTATTTGATAGTGAAAAACCCATGGCGGATAATATTGCCGGAGCCATTGCGCGGCTTTTAAAATCCCATCACATCTCTAAAAACAATGGGATCGTTCCCCTCGCTGGACTGACACACCAAGCCCATAAAAACAGGGTTTTGATCCATCCTACAAGCAGTAGCCTTGATAAAAATTGGCTAAAAAAATCTTATCTGAAGCTGGCTGAAAAATTAAAGGAAAAAGGATTTGAGCCGATCTTTGTATTAAGTCCACAAGAGAAGTCTGAATGGCCAGAAGAAACCCCCATATTTCCCACACTATCTGACCTTGCCAAAACAGTCTACGAATCAGCCTTTGCCATCGGCAACGACTCCCTCCTGGGCCATCTAGCCTCAAATTTCCACATTCCTACCCTAATTATTGCCGATAACCCCAAAAGAATGCAGCTGTGGCGACCAGGCTGGCTCCCCGGAGCCGTCCTCACCCCTCCCGCATGGATCCCCCACCCCTTAAGAAAAAAATATTGGCGCCATCTCATTTCACCAAACAGAGTCCTTCACCATTTTTCGACCTGGTTTAAAAATAGTTAAACTTTAACGAGCTTGTGATCTAAAGGCCGAATTGCATCAGCGCAGAGTGAAGACTGAGTCGCAGAGGTCGCTGAGGAAAAGGGAAATCGCCTCTTTACGGAACGTACGCCGTAGCGGAAAAGAAAGTTTTAAAAAAGCAAGGGGTTAAAAACCCTTGAAACGATGATTACCTTGCTTTCTTAAAACTTTCTTTTCCGCTACGGCGTAGAGCTTCGCTCAAAAGAGGCGATGATCCCTTCACCCTTCAAACCCCTGCATCCCCTCTTCCTCAGCGACCTCTGCGACTCAGTCTTCACTCTGCGCAGATGAAATTCAACATTCAGCCAATAAGCTTGTTACGCTGATGTCTGCGTAGGATGAGTACCTAAGATTGGGCTATGCCCAATTTTTGCGCCTTTGTTAACCCATAATGAATAATCATCCCGCCGACTACAGCCACAATAAGATCGACAAAAATGGTTAAAAAAAATGCTGAGAGCAGGACAGTGATATCAATCCTATTTCCATCTAAAAATTTTCTAAAATGGTGCGCTTCACTCATATTCCATGCGACGACAATGAGCACCGCCGCTAAGGCAGCTAGAGGTATACGCACCACTATCGGAGCAAAAAGAAGGAGGATCACGAGCGTTGTCACTGCGTGAATCATACCTGCAAAGGGTGTATGGGCTCCGCTTTTTATATTAATTGCCGTTCTTGCAATTGCTCCGGTTGAAGGGATTCCACCGAAAAAAATAGCTCCAAGATTTCCAAACCCTTGCGCAAGGAGCTCAGCATTCGACTTATGCTGTTTTCCTGTCATCCCATCGGCGATCACGCATGAAAGGAGCGATTCCAGGCCTGCAAGCATTGCTATCGATAAAGCCGGAACAATCAAGGTGAGCATTTTTTCTATACTGAGATGTGGAAAATGGGGCGTAGGCAAAGTCTGAGGCAAATAGCCAAACCTAGAAAAAATCGTTTCTACAGGTAATTGAAAGAGAACACAACTGACCGTAGAAAAGACAATTCCAGCGATCACCCAAGGGATACGCGGATAAAATTTCCTCACAAAAATAATCAAAGCAAGAGTCAATATAGCAACTATCAGAGTTAAAAAATCCACGCTAGAAGAAGCGTTAAAATAGGCTTGCCACTTTCCGATAAAGTGGCCAGGGGGCGATCCCATTTTTAAACCAAAAAAATCTTTCATCTGGGAGGAAAAAATCACCAAAGCTATGCCGGAGGTAAACCCCACTGTTAATGATCTGGGGATACGCTGGATCCACGTGCCCAGGCGCAATAGAGCCATTATAATAAGTAAAACTGATGCCATGATAGCTGATATTGCAAGCCCTTCATATCCATGCACTTGGATAATCCCATAGAGAACGGTCACAAAAGCCCCGGTTGGCCCACTTATTTGAACGCGACTTCCTCCTAAAAGGGAAACGATAAATCCTGCGATAATAGCGGTGAATATACCTCGATCGGGTGTAGCTCCTGAGGAAATGGCATACGCCATAGCGAGGGGAAGGGTGACAATCCCTACGGTTATACCAGCAGCTAGATCTTTCTTAAAGGTCTGAAAATCATACCCTTTTAGACAAATCCAGGATTTCGGAATAAACTCTTTAAAATAATCTCTTGCCATACTATACTCAAGTTAGGTGGAGGAGCTATGCCTATTAACCGTATCGTCAATCCCCGACTGTACAAAAAAAATCAAAAGGAAATTCGGGAATCTCGCACAGTAGTGGCTGCCCCTATACCCCCGCTACCCACTCGGTATCCTACCAAAAAAGCTAAAAAAAACGTATCTTTCTTAATTTCTGCAGCAAAAAATTTCGAAATGAAAAAAGCGAAAAATCTCTCTAAAAGATCCAAACGCGCTAATCCTGATGAAGTTAACGCACGCTCCCCTCGGGCCAGCTCCCACAAAGAAGGAAAGCGCTGGATCAAAGCCCTTCGCGCCCAAACCAGCACACAAAAAACCACCTCCAGAAAAAGCAGCCTCAAACGAGGCTTCTAGAACCGCGAAGCGGTAATTTTGCCGCGAATGCGGCTACAGTTGTTAGCCGTGGCGTGACCGAAGGGAACCCACGGATGTTGTTATTATTAACAATAGAGCCGCGATCAGCGGCGACAGAGGCAAAAAGAGTGTCGCCGCTGCTCGCGGCTCTATAAATGAGAGATACATTTTTCCGTGGGTTCCCTTCGGTCACACCACGGCTAGCACCTGCAGCCGCATTCGCGGCAAAATTACCGCTTCGCGGTTAAGATAAACTTATCCAACTGTCTCACTTGTTCTACTGTCCATTTGTCCTCTACCTCTCAGCAAGGATTCGGAATACATTCCGAGAAAAGGACCGTTTATTCGGAATAGATTCCGAATGGTTGCCTTTTACACAAGGAGGTTAATACCAAATCCCAATGTCTGGAAATGACCTTCGAATAGACAATTTTACTCTAGTTATTTTATAAATTAATATCTTAATTATAGATAAAAATCATAATTTAATTCAATAAAAAAAGATGTTGAGTTAATATAACGAACTATTATATCATGCTTTAGTAAAAACAAACAACTACAAGGAGTAAATATGATTAATAAAATAAATGAAAATACAAATACTGCCAAGAATCAAAACGTAATAGCTCCAGGATTTCCAAACAATGAGTTTGAAGCAACTAAATATGCAAAAGATTTCATCGCCAAATATGATTTACCTACGAATGCAGAAATTTCCTTCGATCCACCTACAAAAAAAATCACAGTGATCTGGAGAGGTGATGAAAATATGGATATATTTAGGCAAAAATATCCATCCCCATTTCACCGAGATAATTGGCTAAGTTGTCCTGTAGAAAAGGTAAGATTCGAATTTTCTGAAGATCAATCCATCCTACTAGAAACCGTCTATTTTGGCAGAACTGGCTGGGGAAAACAGTTTGACTCTCCCAATTTTCTCATCCAAGAAGGGACAGTGTCCTGTGAGAATGACAACTTAGCGATACACATTATAAGAGATTTAGAAGAAGCTGATTTTCCATCTAGCCATGAACGTTATGATTGGTAGCTAGAATAGTGACTTTTTGGTTATAATCTGCTTATGATCCGTATAGCCCATATTTCAGACCTCCATTTTGCAAAAATTTCCTTTAATCCATTTCAATTTTTTACTAAGAGATGGCTGGGGAATTTCAATTCCCTTCTTTCTAGGCAGAAGGCCTTTGTCCCTGCGCATTTGACACCCCTCCCCTCTCTTTTCTCAGAACTTGAGGTAGATCAATTAATTATTTCAGGGGATCTCACTACCACTTCCCGCGATAAAGAATTTGCAGAGGCAAAAAAATTTACCGATACATGCAAACTTTCCACTTTTATTATTCCGGGCAATCATGACCATTACACAAAAAAAGCTTACAGGGACAAAATTTTTTACGACTATTTTCCCAATGCCCCTCTTAAATCCAGCGGGGTTTCAGCAACATCCCTCGGCTCCAAGTGGTGGCTTGTAGGATTAGATACGACTGTTGCCACTCCTTGGTTTTCTTCACACGGGAAGTTCTCTATCGAAATTGAAAAGCGGCTCGAAGTTGTTTTAAAAGATATCCCTAAAGGAGATTCTGTTCTTTTAGTAAACCATTTCCCTTTTTTTAATAATGAGATACGAAAAATCCTCGACCGAGCAGATTACTTAAAAAGACTCCTTCAACAATTTCCTCAAGTAAAACTCTTTTTACATGGCCATACACATAGGCAAACTCTCGCTGACTTAAGGGGCAACCAATTGCCGATTATTCTAGATAGTGGAAGCACGACTCACAAATATCTTGGGGGATGGAATCTGATCGATATTTCAGATCAAGGGTGCGATGTCCACATGTATCAGCTCAAAAATTCCTCTTGGGAAAAGACAAAAACCTCCTCCTTTACCTGGGAGCCCTAAATGCCAGATCCTTGGTATAAGGATGGTCTCCGTTTCAAATGTACTGGATGTGGCAAATGCTGCACAGGCTCGCCTGGCTATGTTTGGGTAAATGAAGAAGAAATTCATGAAATGGCAGAGTTTTTAAAAATCTCTCCAGAGCAATTTGTTCAAAAATACACACGCAAAGTAGCTAATCGCCTTGCTCTCCTAGAGCATGCGCGCACTTACGATTGCGTTTTCTTGAAAGAAGGCAAGATCTGCACCCTTTATACAGCGCGCCCAACACAATGCCGCACTTATCCCTGGTGGCCCGAAAATCTCGAATCTAAAAAAGCCTGGGAAGAAGAATCCAAACGCTGCGAAGGGATCAACCACGAAGAGGCCCCTTTGATTTCGCTCGGCGAAATCAAAGGAACGCAAAACGCAAAACAATAAACGCAAAACAGAAGAAAGAAGGAAGAATCGGGCACGCACGCGGGCACGGGCACGGGCACGAAAGAGGGAAAAGCTTAAACTTTTTTTCTTTCCGGATTTCGCGCCCGTGCCCGTGCCCGCGTGCGTGCCCGATCTTCCTCTTTAGTTTTGCATTTTGCGTTAGCGTAAAGCTACGCTTTACGTGTTAAAAACTGCGATTTGATGTTTTGGGGTTTCAAAAGATCATTCACAACTTGCATAGCAACTTCTGGGTCAAATGTCTTACAAGAGAAAATATCGAGATAGCAATCTCCATTTTTTTCAACAAAATGCCCTGTGATCGCGCTTGTTTCGATGAATTGGAGCAGAGAATAGCCTGCGGCTTCCGGGTTATGTCCTGCGAAATTGACTAAAAGGGGCTCTCCGTAAGCCTTCATATCAATCGCGTCTACCATCACTTTTGCGAAGTTTGCAAGGGCAGCTTCACTAGAAATTGTGGGTATGTCACATGCCTTGCAATCTAAAATCAAATGGTAGCCCCATGATTCTACTGATGTACAAGTCGTGCACTCTGCGCCCTCATTGGCGTGAAGTGTTGAAAGTAAGAGAGATATTGCAAGTATATATTTTTTCATTTGAAAAACTCCTTTGAAGTTCGTTAGCGAAATTATATGCGCAAAATTGTTTTTTTTGATACGGTTTTATTTATGGATGGAGAAATTAAAAAAAGAGTGGACACTTGGCTTAATGGTCCCTATGACAGTGAAACCAAAGAAGAGATCCTAAAATTAAGTCCTCAAGAATTGCAGGACGCTTTTTATACAGATCTTTCCTTTGGGACTGCAGGGCTCAGAGGGATTATGGGTGTCGGCACTACCCGAATGAATATCTACACCGTGACGATGGCAACACAAGGGCTTTCAAATTATATTTTAAAGCAAAAAGGGCAGCATCGGGTTTTGATTGGATATGATTCTCGCCATAACTCCCTTCTATTTGCTCAAAAAACAGCTCAAGTTCTTGCCGCAAATGGGATAGAGGCTCTCCTTTTAAAAGAGCTCCGTCCCGTTCCCTTCGTTTCATTCGGCACCCGCTATCGAAAATGCACCGCTGGTGTGATGATCACCGCCTCTCATAATCCCAAAGAATACAACGGCTATAAAGTTTATTGGAGCGACGGGGCACAAATCGTCCCGCCCCACGACATAGGAATTATGGAGGAAGTGCGCGCCATTAAAGATTTTTCCGAAGTAAAATTAGTGCGCCTCAGCCATCCAAACATCCACATCATCAATGGGGAGCTCGATGAGGCCTACATTAACGCCATCCGCCCTCTCCAACATTTCCCAGAGGACAATAAAAAAGAGGGCTCGTCGGTAAAAATCGTTTACACAAGCCTGCATGGAACAGGGATCACGATGGTTCCAAAAGCTCTTAATGATTGGGGTTTTACTTCAATTAGTTATGTCGAAGAGCAAATTAAGCCCGATGGGGATTTCCCAACCGTTAAATTTCCTAATCCTGAATATAAAGAAGCGACAGCTCTTGGCATAGAGTACTTAGATAAAACAGGAAGCGATATCCTAATTGCAACCGATCCTGATGCCGATAGAATTGGGATTGTTGTCAAGCACCAAGGAAAAGCCGTTGCCCTTACAGGAAATGAGATGGCCTCCATCTGCGCCGAGTTCATTTGCGAAAACACCAAACTTCCCTCCAATGGGGCTATTGTCACCACAATTGTCTCGACAGAAATTTTAAAAGCGGTCGCAAAGGCTCATAACGTTGCCTGTGTCGAAGTGCTTACAGGATTTAAATACATTGGAGAAAAGATCCATATTTGGGAACAAACCAAAGAATACACATTCCTTTTTGGTGCTGAGGAATCCTATGGATGCCTCCTCGGAACAGTTGCAAGAGATAAAGACTCTATTGTCGCAGCCTGTCTCATTTCTGAAATCACCCTTCACGCAAAAAAACAAGGGCTAACCCTCATCGATCTCTTAAACCAGATCTATAAAAAATACGGATTCTATCGGGAAAAGCAGGTTTCCCTATCATTTCCCGCCGGAGAGGAAGGGATGACTAAAATCTCCGCCATCATGGACAAGCTCCGAAAATCTCCCCTAAAAGATGCCACCTGTGAAGATTACCAAAAAGGCATACGCGATCTTCCCCCCTCCAATGTTCTAATTTTCCGCTTCCAAGATGACGCAAAACTCATCATCAGACCCTCTGGCACTGAGCCCAAAATCAAGCTATACGTCTCTGCTCACGGAACTTCTGAAAAAGCTTGCGACGACCGCCTTGAGGAGCTCGTAAAATGCATAGACTTGCACTAGTGACCGGGGCCAGCTCGGGCCTAGGAAAAGAGCTGTGCATTCAGCTCGCAGCAAAAAAAATCCCCCTACTCATCACCGGAAAAAATAAGCAAGCCCTAGAAGAAACGGCCCACCTACTCCCCACAGATGTTGAGATATGCGTGTCAGATCTTAAAAATCGGAAAAATCTTATCGCCAAGATCCACGAAAGAACCCCTGACCTCATTATCAACAATGCTGGCGTAGGATATTATGGTGATGTACTCACTCACAACCTAGAGACTATTGAAGTAAATGTAGAAGCCCTGACAGAGATCTCCCTAGAGAGCGCAAAAGCCCTTGCATCTCAAAATAAAAAAGGGACAATCATGAATATCTCGTCCGCCGCCGCCTTTTTCACCTATCCCTCCTATGTCTTATATAGCGCTTCAAAGGCCTATGTGAATTCCTTTTCAAAAAGCCTAGATGCAGAGCTTAAAAAAAAGGGAATCAGGGTCCTCTGTGTTTGCCCCGGCCAAATCGACACCCCTTTTCATCTAAAGTCGGGCAAAAAGCTCAGGTTAGCCATGCCCGTTGAAAAGGCCGCAAAGCTAATCCTGAAACAAATTGAAAAACAAAAACCCTTCAACATCATCGACTGGCGCTACAAGATTTTAGTTTTCCTTAGCCGCGGCTTAACCCTGAAGGCTATTTGACGCGGAGGTGACGTGCGATGATGAGGGTTTTGATCATCTCTTTTTTGACGGTTTTTAGTTCTTCGAAGGTGACATTCGAATTTCTCACATAAATTTGTTTACATAATGTACTAAAAATGGTACAGTATAGGCAAACGGAATAAAAAGGAAGTTTGGATGGCACATTACCACCCCATTCCCGTAGTTTTTTATATAGAAGAGAATAGTAGTAATGAACCAGTAAAAGAATGGCTTTTGTCCCTTGATAAAACTTGTCGAAGGATCATAGGTAAAGACATTAGAACTGTACAGATTGGGTGGCCAATAGGCATGCCGGTGGTTCGAAGCCTTGGAGGTGGATTATGGGAGGTACGATCACATATTCCTAACGGTATAGCACGTATTATTTTTAAGTTAATAAATGGAGAAATCGTCCTTTTTCATGGTTTTGTAAAGAAAACGCAGAAAACTCCGCAGGATGATTTAGACCTTGCAAAAAAACGAGCCAAAAAATATGAAGCAATAGAGAGGAAGAGTCATGGCAAATAAACATCGAGGATCTAATTTCGAAGATTTTCTCAAACAAGATGGTATCTTCGAAGAGTGTGATGCTGAGGCAGTTAAAAGGGTTATTGCGTTTCAACTTGAGAAAGAACTTAAAAAGCAAAAGATCACCAAGTCTCAGTTCGCAAAAAAAATGAAAACTAGCAGATCAGCAGTTGACCGCTTGCTTGATCCTAGAAAAACTTGCAGCTTAAAATCTCTTATTACTGCTGTATCCGCTCTAGGTAAGCATCTTGAAATTAGGATCGCCTAACACAACTGAACTTTCTTAAAGTTTTGATCAACTTCGGCGATCAGAAGACCAAAAAGTCAAAACCCTTCTCCAAAGCGGCAAGACATCAAGTTCCAAAGCCGTTAACTTCCGCAGAGCCACCACAACCACGAAGTTCTCGCCACAGCCAAAAAGGCCGCCGTCCTCGCCGACTCCTGGAACGCGGGAAACGGAGCCACCATAAATGAACACATGACTTCCGAGATTTCCTGTTGTTTTCTGGGCGGTACGCGCCCATGTACCGCCTAAAAAAGATTTCCCGAAAGCAAGAGCTGAAATTTCCACGGCCATTATTTGACAAGGGGTTGCCACTTCCCATTGACCGCCGCCGATAATCTTGACAACTTCCTCCTGACCATCTGGACCATCAAAAGGTTTACTTCTACTTGCCTCTACTACAACCGCTTCGTACCAACCTGATAGACCTAGAGGTTCGTTTCCTATCCGCTCTTTTACAGCATCAGAATAGCCGTATAGGTAAGAATTATAATTAGAACCGGTTGCAATGCGCAGAACTGTCTGAAGTGTATTTAGAGTAGGTTTATGGAAAAGCTTTTCATCGATGGAGGGCACATAGGAGAGCTCCTTCCCTTTTAATGTTTTGGGGAAATATAAAGTTTTCGGAAAATAAACAGCCACTGAGCGGTTTCCAAAAGGACAAGGCCCTCGTGGGATTGGCATGGGAGGTACTACTCCCGGATTCACACCATTAAGCCTCCACGCCAATCCCCTTAAAGCTGGGGTTATGAATCCAAATCTGTTTCTTTCAATAAATGGTACGACAGCGTTTGGACGAATATTTTCCCTAACTTGTTGTAATAAAAAGGCTGATGAGAAGCCTGTCATAGGTTGCCTCAGCCTCACAGACCTAGCTTCGTTCAGTCTATAAACGACACGCAGTATAATTGCTAGCGTGCGTCTTTTTAGGAGTTTGAAGTGGTCAGACTGAGCACTTGCATTCCAATCAATGTCGTTTGAACACGCCACTCTTCGCCAAGCATGGCACGTAGTTCCTGCCGCCCGAATATCCGGGATGGGCAAAAAATTCATGATACAGCTAATCGCATGATCGTATAACATCCATACAGGCCTATAAGAGGCTACCACGGAAGAATTAGAGTTTGCAGAGATTCCTTGCGACATAGACTATTTTACGCGGAGGTGACGCGCGATGATGAGGGTTTTAATCATCTCTTTTTTGACGGCTTTGAGTTCTTCGAAGGTGAGTTGGCATTCGTCGAGCTGTCCATCGCGGACTTTTTCAGTTACGAGCTGTTCTACCATTTTTGCAATGCTCTCTTCTGAAACTTCGGTGAGGCTTCGGGAAGCCGCTTCAACCTTATCTGCTATCATGATAATGGCAGACTCTTTGGATCTAGGTTTGGGGCCTCTATAGCAAAAGTCGTTTAGGTTCACCTCTGGAGTAAGCTCACATTGTTTGCTATAAAAATGTTGGACAAGGGTAGTCCCATGATGTTCTTTAATAATATCGACAAAACTTTTTGGTAAACGATACTTACGGGCGAGGGTTTCCCCTTCTGTGATATGGGCAATGATCACCCCTGCCGATTCTTTAGGGGTCAGAAGCTGATGAATATTTAGCCCTCCCAATTGATTTTCATTAAAATAATGGGGATTAAAGAGCTTTCCAATATCGTGATAAAGAGTAGACACACGACAAAAAAGGCCATTAGCTGAAATGGCCCTTGCTGCGGCCTCTGCAAGGTTTCCTACTACAAGGCTATGCTGATAAGTTCCCGGGGCTTCCAAGCTGAGGCGCTTTAATAGAGGGCTTCCAGGATCGGCAAATTCTAGCAAGGTCATATCGGTCATCACATTGAACACAGATTCTAGTATGGGAAGAATAGCAATCACGAGAAGGGCTGAACCTAACATGAAAAGAAAGGAATAAAGCGCATCATCTAAAAGCTGGGGCGACCATAAAGAATTGTCGATAAAATGGAAGGAAATGATCAAGATAAGAGAAGAGAGCCAAACCTTACAAACAATAGGGAAAATTTCTTTTTGTTTATGCATGTTTTTTGCATAGAGGATCGCCACTAAGGAAGTTGTAAAATTCAACATACAAAATCTCACAGGCTCCACATCTAAAACTCCTGCCATAATAAGACTCAGAAAAAAGGAGGAAAAAAGAGCTATCTCACTTCCGAGCAATAGACAAAGCAAAATGGCAGCAAAAGGGATATAAAGGGGGTAGGCAAAAATTCTTTCCGCCATGAAAAATTCCACAACTTGGGAAACGACCAAGGGGAGGACCACCAAAGTAGTTAAAAGAGCCATCTTCGGAAAAGATGCGATGCGCAAGTATATAGCAGAGAGTGAAGTCACCATTAACGAAAGGAGAAAGTAGCCAAGAAGCGCAAGGGGGGTAGAATTACCTAAATTAAAAAATAGCGTCAATATCACAACAAAGAAGGAACCTAACAAAAAACGCTTTTTTGCAATATCCATCCCCTTATATTAGCAAACGGCCTAATTAAGAATAAGAAAAAGATCGGGCACGCACGCGGGCACGGGCACGGGCACGAAAGAAAAAAAGACTTAAAGCTCTCTTTCTTTCGTGCCCGTGCCCGTGCCCGCGTGCGTGCCCGATCTTTTTCTTGTTCTTCATAATCTAAATTATTGGTATAATTGCCATCATGGATTATCAAATCATACCCAGAAGATTTAGGCCTCAAACTTTTTCTAGTATTGTGGGTCAAGAGGTGATCGTAGCCACTTTGAAAAATGCGCTGCGTTCAAAAAAAATTGCGCAAGCTTACCTCTTTTATGGCACAAAGGGGACCGGTAAAACAACCCTTGCACGCCTTCTAGCGAAGGCTTTGAACTGCGAGCAATTAAGTGAGGATTTTGAACCCTGTAGCCTATGTCCATCCTGCATCGATGTGGCCAAAGGACGCAGCTTAAACGTATTAGAAATCGATGGCGCCTCTAACCGGGGGATCGATGATATCCGGCAGATCAATGAAACCGTTGCCTATGCTGCTATATCTGGTAAATTTAAAATTTATATTATAGATGAAGTCCACATGCTCACCAAAGAGGCCTTCAACGCCCTTCTTAAAGTACTCGAAGAGCCCCCTCCAAATGTAAAATTTTTCTTTGCTACCACCGAAATACACAAAGTCCTTCCAACAATCATCAGCCGTTGCCAACGCTTTGACCTCAATCGTCTCACCCCTAGTCAAATAAAAAATAAACTTCAAATGATCTGCGGGCAATTAAAAGTAGATATTGAACCAGAGGCCCTCTCTTTAATCTCACAAAGGGCCGACGGCTCCTTGCGCGACGCAGAATCTCTTTTGGACCAAATCGTCTCTTTTGAAGGCAAAAGGATCACCCGTGCTTTAGTCTCCTCCCAGCTGGGACTGCTGCCTAGGGAACAATTTTTTAAGTTGGACACAGCAATCCACTCCTGCGATCTCTCTTTTGCCTTTACTCTGGCAGAAGAGGTCAAGGATGTTGGCTATTTTTTTGATATGCTCCTTGAGCATTTCCGCACCCTCCTCTGCTCTAAGTTTTTTAATGATAAGGAAAAGCAAGAATACCAGATCTCTTCCTCACTATACGATGAGTCCCATCTTCTCTATATTCTCGATTACCTCATCGGCTGGACCCAAAAACTTACCAGGACCCCTTTCCAACGCCTCTACCTTGAGATGATCCTCCTCCACCTTATCCGCAGCCGCAGCCGGATCACCATCGATCAGCTCACGGAAAGACTCATCAAACTTGAAGCTGCACCGGAAAGAGTAGAAGTAGAAAAGCCGGCGTCTGCCCCCATTGAGCCTTCCATCGAGAAAAAATTATTAGAAGCAATTAAACCAAGCCCTTCTCCAGAGGTGAACAAGACCGCAGGAGCAAAATATGATACGATTATCCGTTTTGCTGCTGTTGAACTGGAAGGCGTAATCAAGGAGGTCTAAAATGGGTAGTGGTTATTCAAAAATGAAAAAACAAGCGCGTGCTTTTGAAGAGCAGTTTGGCAAAATGAAACAAACCATGAAGAGCACTGAAATTATTGGAATTAGCGGAAATGGTCTCGTTACAGTCACTCTTACAGGCGATAAAGAAGTCAAAGGGATTAAAATCAAACCTGAGTGCGTTGACCCCTCCGACGTAGAAGGACTCCAAGACCTGATCAAAGCTGCCTTCGAAGACGCCCATCGCAAACTCTCCGAAAACGAAAGCTCCATGCCACCGGGTATGCCCTTCAACTTTAGCTAAGAAAGAAAAAATTCTCCCTTGTTTTTAATCTTTGACATTTTATCAGATCTTAACATACAATCAGACCTTGAAGTGAAAAAACTTTACCAAGGAGATTAAAATGGCACTTCCAGCTACAACATTGCAAAATCCACATTCAGCAGCTGCTGCTGCATCTTCAGCTAGCGCTTCACCTGCAGGAGCAAGTCCTGCTTCTTCAGAAGCTCCACCTAAATCAGTTAGATTAGAAGCATTAGCAGCTCATGAGCCTAATATGAAGGTTTACGGCCCGAAAGCAACGGGCGCGGAAATTGATGCTGCTGTAGCAAAAAATGATTTTTTTGGATTAAGAAGACTCCTTAATAACACTGTTGCAACTGAGTGGGCATCCAAAAGCTTCGATTATCAACTAAGGTGCAAATTTTTTGATGCAGGTTCGAAGTTACAGGGACATTTTAGAAGCGAAATAGAGAAAATACAGACATGTAAAGGAGAGTACGCGCGTTTTTTAAATTCTCAGGATCTAGGGGTTTTAAGTGAACAAAGGGATCTGTTGTCCTTTGCTTCTGGAGGTCAAGGGCTTGAGAGTGGACGTATTTTTGGAAGAGTTGTTGTAGATTCTGTGGTTCAACCTTACGATGATAAATATCCGGGCAGAATGATGGCTCTGCCACATGACGCTATATTAGTAAGAGTAGGAGATAAAATTCCAGGAACAGACACTGTTTTAGCAGCGGGCGTTCTTGGTCTTGACAGTGATGGGAAACCTCAAGAAAAATATCGATGCAAAGTTGAGGGAGGTTTAGTGCTTCAAGAAAGAGTGGAGCTAAGAGCAAATATATTTAAACAGGCAATGGCACGACTTTCTACGTTAAGTGAACTTCTAACGCCGCGTATCGGTCAATTGGGTTATCCTGCAGAACTCAATCATGGTGTTGTTATCTTTTTAAGAGGAGAGCAATGCTCAGGAAAATCTAAACTTCTATATAAATTTTTTGGCATGTCTCCAGATGATATTTTTGATACTAATAGCATAAGAGGACAGTTAGGTGGAGATTTGGCTCATCATGAAGCTGCTTCTATTTCTGATAAGATTTCTGATGAAACAAAAAGGTTACTGTTAAATACTATCAGCGTTAAAACACACACAAAAGACAGGGATTTAAATACTCTTACGAAGACAGCACCAAACACAACGCACGTTATTGTGGATATTGCTATCGAAGAGGCAACTGCAGAGCGGCGTGTTGCGGAAAGAGCTCGTCCTATTTTATCTAACGAGATTAAAAAAGGGCACAAGGAATCAGTGGCTAATCGACTAGTTGTTATTCAAAAGGCTTGCGAAAACCCCAGCATTAATTATAGATTGTATAATTACGATGGGGAAGAACCGATACTCGTGACTGAAATTGTTAAGAAAAAGGTTATAGTTCATCAAGAAGAAATGCTTATGAAAGCTTTGGGAGGCAACCAGGACGCTTTTGCAAAACTTACTCTTCAATAAGCCGAGCGATCTCCCTAGCGGTTGGCAACATGAGGGCTTTTTGGGCGAGGATTTGGGCGTCGGAAAACTTGGTGTTTTGGATCACTTTTTTGATGGCCGGGATGAAACGGGGAGAAGCGGAGAATTCTTTTATTCCCAGGCCTATTAGCAAGGGGATCAAAAGGGGATTAGATGCGATCTCTCCACAAATGGTGACAGGCTTTTGCAGTCCAGCTACTATATTGACCATGCGCAAAATACTAGGGTGTATTGGCTGAAAAAGTTCGTCAGTGTAGCTGCTTGCTCTATCAAGACCTAATGAATATTGGATCAAATCGTTGGTTCCAATTGAAAGGAAATCACACTCTTTGCTTAAAAAATCAGAAGTGAGTACGGCGGAAGGAAGTTCAATCATGCACCCTAAGGGGATTTTTTTATTGCTAATCTCGCTTAAGATTTTCTTAGACTCTAACAGCTCATGAATATCAGAAATAAAAGGGAGAAGTATCCTTACATCGCCATGCTCTGTGGCTCTAGTCAAAGCGGAAAGTTGTGTTATAAAAATCTCCCTTCTTGTTAATAAAAATCTGATTCCTCGAAGCCCTTCTAGCGGTTCTTTAAAAAATTCAACGTATTTATCTGCGCCCACATCGAATACTCTGAAAACAACAGGCAATCCCTTCATGCTTTGAATGATTTTGCAATAGATCTCATATTGCTCTTCTTCCGATGCAAAAAGAGAGACGTGATGTGAAAAAAGATATTCTGTACGGAAAAGACCAATCCCCTCTGCTCCAGATTCATGGATCAAGTCTAAATCATTTAAATTGCCAACATTGGCAAAAACTTTAATCTTATGGCCATCGATGGTCTCTGCTTTTTCAAGCACTATAATTTCTTGTTTTTTTAATGCTGTCCGAATTTTTTTAGATGCAGCTAATGTTTTGGAAGTAGGATTTAGGATAACTTTTCCTTTTATTCCATTTAAAATAAGAGGTGAAACAAGAATTTTACTTATATCGATCCCTGATACAAAAGGGATCCCCCTCCCCCTAGCTATAAGCGCTGCATGGGAATTTTCTCCTCCCTTTTCAGTAATAAACCCAATCGCGCATTCCACAGGCAGGGAAATCACATCAGAAGGAGTCAGAACACGAGCCACTAAAATCGAATTGTGAGGAATATCAATAACAGCTTTTTTAGGTTTCTTTCCTAAATGTCTTAAGATCCTTTTTGATAAGTCATTAACGTCTGCCATTCTTTCTTGGAAAAAAAGATCTTTCGTCGCGGAAAAAAACCGGTTTTCATAATCTGTGATGACTGATTTGAACACAGCCTCAGTATTTTGTTTCATCTGGCGTATTTTCTCTTCTACAGTCACAGTCATCATCGGATCTTTAAGCATCTGAATATGCGTGTCGATAATCGTCACTGCATCTTCAGACCCCTCTCCTTCAAGAGTACATTGAATAAGTTCTAGATCTTCTTTGCTTGAAAATAAAGCATTCCTATAGCGAGCAATCTCTTCATCTACCTCGCTAATAGTGATCTCAAATTCAGGGGTCTCTTCTTCTTGATTGCTAAGGAAAAATGGGGTGCCAATGGCCACGCCCTCACTTAAAGATATACCATGAAGTATCTCCTCTTCTCTCATGCTTCACCAAACTTATTTTCAAAAGCTTCTTGAATTTTCGTCATAATTTCTTGTGCGTCATCTCCATCAGTAACAACAGTGATTAAGCTATTTTTCCTCGCGGCAAGCATAAGAATGCTCATAATGCTCTTTGCATTGATCGTCTCTTTTTTATAAGTGAAGCTCACAGAGGATTTCACAGACTGAAGCAATTTAGCAATGATAGTCGCGGGGCGAGCGTGCAAACCTAAATTGTTTTTAATTTTTACTTTGCAAGTGATTTTCACGTATATGTTTCCAGTTCTGTTTTCTATTTTTCTGCTTCCTAGAAATCGTTTCCAAAAGCTTGGTATTAAATTCTTTTGCTGAATTATAGCCCATCTCTTTAAGACGATGGTTTAAAACAATTGTTTCCAAAAGGAGCACCACATCTCTTCCTGGCTTTACAGGAAGTATGTGATAGGGCACTTTAACCCCTAAAATATCGCAATATTTATCATCCAAACCAATACGGTCATAAAAATGTCGATCATCCCATTCTTCTAGTTTCACTACAATATCGAGGCTTTTTTGATCCCTAACGCATACAGCGCCGTAAATATTGGCAACATTAATGATCCCAATCCCGCGGATTTCCATTAAATGTCGCGTAAGTTCTGGCCCTGATCCTTCCAGATAATACCCTTCCTGAACTTTCACCTTAACGACATCATCAGAAATAAGTCTATGCCCCCTTTCAATTAACCCCAGAGCGGCCTCGCTTTTTCCTACAGATGAATCTCCCTGAATGAGCACTCCTACTCCAAACGCTTCTACGAGAGTTCCATGGCAGGTCATGCTAAGGGCAAATTCTTCATTAAGAAAATAAGTGATCTTCGTGATTAGATTCATCGTGGTCATGCTAGAGCGAAAAAGAGGGATCCCATCTTTCTCACATGCCTCCACAAGCTCTTTAGGAGGGGTATGTTTGCGCGCAACAATAACTGCAGGTGTCTCTGCTGTTAAAATACCTTGCAATCTTTCAATCCGGGTTTTTTTATCTAAATCTCTTAAATAAAAAATCTCAACCTTTCCAAAAATAAGAATTCTCTTATAGGCGTGGTTCTTTAAATAGCCACAGAGACTTAATCCAGGTCTTTGGGCTTCAGGATGCTTCATCACCCTTCTGATTCCTTTCTTTCCCGCGATGAGCTCAAGGCTCAGGCTCCTCTTGTACTTATTAAAAAAGTCTTCGACTACGTGCATATCCGTTGATTATTTCCATAGACTTGCATTTTTTACAATGAAAGACGTACATTACGAAAAAAAGAGGCTAAATAATGGGCTATCCAAAACTGGTTATTGTGGGGGGAGGGTTTGGCGGGCTTAATCTCATAAAGTCATTAAAAAAAGCTAAGTTCGATATTCTTCTTATTGATAAGACAAACCATCATCTTTTTCAGCCTCTTCTTTATGAAGTGGCCACCGCAGCGATCTCCCCAGGAGAAATTGCTGTGCCTCTTCGAGAAATTGTCAGAACAAACCAGCATGTTACCGTGATCATGGGCGAAGTGGCTCATGTCGATAAAAATCTAAAGCAGCTTACATTGGGTAATGGAGACAAAATCAGCTACGACTTCCTAGTCCTTGCAGTGGGCTCAAGACACTCCTACTTTGGGAATGATCAATGGGAAGAGTTTGCGCCGGGGCTCAAAACAATCAACGATGCGATAAATATCCGAGAAAAAATTCTCGTCTCTTTTGAAAAAGCGGAAAGGATGGATAGTCCACAAGAGGCCGCTAAATATTTAAACTTTGTTATTATTGGCGGAGGACCGACAGGTGTAGAAATGGCAGGGGCCATCGCGGAGATCGCCCATAGAGCATTGTTTAAAAACTTCCGCCGGATCAAGCCGGAAAAAACAAAAATTTACCTTCTTGAGGCCTTTGATAGAATCCTTCCTCCCTATCCGGAAAAGCTTTCCCGCAGAGCACAAATAGATTTAGAAGAGCTTGGAGTCACAGTCGTAACAGGGAAAAAAGTTGTCGACGTAACCTCGGAAGGAGTTTACGTGGAAGGGGGCTTTTACCCTTCCAAAAATGTGATTTGGGCAGCAGGCAACCAAGCCTCTCCCCTATTAAAAACCTTAAATGTCCCGTTAGACAGAGCCGGTCGGGTCATAGTAGAAAAAGATCTGACTATCCCAGGCCATCCAGAGATATTTGTCATTGGCGACGCCGCTAGTTTTATAGATGACAAAGGAAAACCCCTCCCAGGAATCGCCCCCACAGCCATCCAAATGGGTAAATACGTTGGAAAAGTTCTAAAAAAAGGTAATCAACCCCCCTTCCACTATTTTGACAAGGGCTACATGGCAACTATTGGGAAATTACGCGCCGTAGCAGTTGTCGGGAAACTCCAAATGTCAGGCTTTTTTGCTTGGGCAGCGTGGTGCTTTATCCACATCCTCTACCTCATCGGTTTCCGCAACCGTTTCGCCGTCCTCACCGAGTGGTTCTACTGCCTCCTCACCGGAGAGCGCGGCGTTCGGGTAATCTACCACTCCATCGACAAAGAACTCCCGAAGAAAGAATAAGAAATCGAAAAAAAATATTTTCGCTGTATAAAAGAAGGAATTGTATAAACTTGCCCAAAAATATGACTAAAAAATATCCGGCGCTTTATGTGGGGTTGCACATGCTTCTTGGGTGTGCGTGGGGTGCCGGGATACGGATGCCGGTTGTGTATGTTTTGCTGGCGCTTTGGTTTCCTTTTAGGGAGAAGTGGCAGATTGTTAAGGGATTGGTTTTTTTTGTATTGGCTTTGTTGTATAGCCTTCCCCGGCCCACTGAGGACAATCGGTTTGTGATTTCGTCGGTTTCGATTTACCATTCTCCGTTTAAGCAAACGGGGTATCTCTATAAGGGAAAATGGAATAACGTCCCCCATAGTGTCATTTCCAAGCATCATTATGTGGTGAATTGCGATTATTGGATGGAGGGTAAGGATTGGAAAGAGGTGCCTGGGAGTTTTAGCTTTGCGGAAATGAGGTTTCAGTGCAAAGAAGCTTTAAGAAAATACCTTAAAAGACATATCTCCGATGCAAAAGTACAAGCCTTCTTATGCTCACTCGCAACAGGAGAAATTGAAGAAAGGACCCTTGCATTTGAATTTAGTAGACTCGGGCTTTCTCATATTTTAGCTATTTCTGGATTTCACTTTGGGCTGATTGCGTTTTTCTTTTCCTTTATTTTAAAATTTTTTTTCTCCCCAAAGAAGACTGCCTTTTTTCTCTTATGTATTATCACAGGCTATTTCTTTTTTATGGGAAACGCTCCTTCTGTTCAAAGGGCTTGGATTGCCATTACAATGGCTCTGTTAGCGCAGCTTTTCAATTTACGCTATAGTTCTCTAAATGCCCTCGGAGCTGGGTTGATTATCGCTATAACCCTAGATCCCTATGTGGTTTCCCATTTGGGCTTTCAGCTCAGTTTTCTATGTACTCTTGCAATTTTGCTTTTGTATCCCCTGTGCGAAAAGAGGATGCGCTGGGTTTTCCCTAAAAAAAGTCTCACAGAGACCTTAAAATTTTCAAGTTTGGATAAATATGGATATATTGTGACCACTTTTCTTCGAAAGGCTCTCGCCTTAAATTTTGCTGTCCATCTGGTAGCGCTGCCAACCCTTTTGTACCTTTTTCACAAATTTCCCTTGAGCAGCTTCGCTTATAATCTCTTTTTTCCCATAGGAGTGACCATTTCCTTATTCTTACTCATTCTTTCTTTTGCACTCCCCTTCTTGCATCAGATCAATAGCTATTTCACCTCAGGCTTGTTGCATATAAGCTCTAATCCCTTGCCGCTATTTGATGTTTATGTTTACTCCGATTGGATCACTGTTGATCTGCTTTTCCTTTTTTTCGGGATTCTGCTATTATGCAACACTCTCCAGATGAAAAAAGATAAATCTGTCCTCATTTTTACCCCGCATTTAATTGTTGTCTTAGCTGCTGTATTTCTGCGATAGGTTTTTGTGCCTTTATTGCAATTACCTCGTTTACTAGCTGATCATCTATGACAGTTTTGACACCAAGTGCACGAGATCGAGTTTTTATTTGCTCCTCTAAAATGGGGACATATATTTTGCTGAGCATATAGAGGGTAACATCTCTTCTTAGGACAGCTTTGTGCATCTTCTTTTTAACTTCGACTAGACGAGCCAAAGATTCCCTTACATCATTAATATTCTCTTTAGATTTTACTTTTGCAAGTTTCCTCTTTTCATCCAGCCGCTTCTCAACTTCTTTAATTTCCTCAAGAGGTATAACTATTCCTCTGCTTTTACGCTTCTTAAGTTGCCTCATTTGAGCTTCTAGTGCGATGATTTCATCTTGAAGGTTCGACTGATCTCCTTCTTTAATCTGAGTCAAGCATAAACCTAATATTTCTCCCGCTTTACCTGGCTGAACTGAACCTGGAAACACCCTCTCAGAAAGAGTGATAAGCCTTGAAAGAACTTGGGGATTATCTTCTATTGCTCTCGGAGCTTCTCTTAAAATGCGCTGATGCAAGACGTCGGCTGTATCTGCAGGTTCAGTACTTTCAATTCTAATAGGGTCACGTCCAAAACGGTCTATAAGTGCAGCGTCAGGCTCAACAAATCTTTTATATTCAATTTCAGTCGTCAGAATAATCGCATGGGGAACACTATCCAGAAACAATTTAAATGCATCTCCTAAACTATTTGGCCCCTCTTTTACCGCCGCATGAAATTCATCAAAGACAAGGATATATCTATCAGGATCATAGGAGATAGCTTTTTTGATAGTCCCCAAGACATCCACACGTTCAAATGCGCAATTTCTGTTTAAAAGCTCCGTAGAATTGAAACAAATAAAAATCTTATCTTTAAGTTGATATAAATCAGATTTAGGATCAGTACATCTAGCGCAACTCTGCGCAAAACTCTCAGCTGTGAACGTTTTTCCTACTCCGGATTCCCCTATTAAGGCAACATGCTGGCGCTGACCTTTTACTTTTAGCCTGCTGGCCATCCTTGCTTGTTCTTCACTTCTTCCCATCGCATCAATTCTAGGCCTTTGTCCAAAATGGTATTGCAAAGTCCAGTTTTTTCCCTCGAAAGGAACTTGATGCGGAGGGAGATAGGCAAAAAGAACTGTCAGCCCGATAATTAACCCTAGAAATCCACCTGTAACTCCTACTCCCACCACCGCTCCGCCCGCAGCAGCTGCAAAGCCATATATCGTTCCCACAAACATAAAAAGAACGAAGATGCGATTCATTTTCATGCTCGCAAGAGTACTAGTTTCGTTCGGCTTTAATACGTCAGCAAGACCAATAACGTTGACCACATTCTCTAATGTTCCCACAAGCGCATGGCAAACCTTCTCGATTTTAACTGAAAGGGGAAGGGCTACCTCTTCGGTAGCTTCGATATAATCCTGCGCATAGTCCGTATCATCTTCAAGCTTCTGTAAAGCCGTTTCTGAATCAAAATTCACCACTTCAGCAAGGTTACTTAAAATTTTATTTTGGTCGTATTGGGGATCGCTGATTGCTTTACGGAAAATATATTCAAGAATAGTGCGAATAAAATTTTGATTTACTGGGTTTTTAAACCACGTTCTTAAATTATTTTTATTGCTTGGAAAAAGCACTGGCTGAAGCTCTCGAAAAATTGTATCAGCGCAGGACTGAACACTATTATTTTTCACAGGATCATCATAACTAACAGTAACAGTCTTAGTAACTGCAGAAACAGCAGGATTAGTAACTGCAGAAACAGGATGAACAGTCATATTAACTCCTCGGATTAGTATTTTATTAATTATCCCATATTACTCAATAATGTACAATATTAAAATAAATAAAACAGGATATTATGATTGTCAGAATAAAAAGAAATTTAATTTTTTTTATCCTGCTAATCCTAATATTCATCCTGAATTTGAATCACGTTTTATAAAAATTAAAAATTTAATTCACATCGTTGACTTAAAACATGCGTATATAGTACATATTATGCCCATGTTATATGGCGATCGTAGCTCAGTTGGTTAGAGCACTGGATTGTGGATCCAGATGTCGCGGGTTCGAGCCCCGTCGATCGCCCCATTATTTACAAGGACCTGCATGAGTTCTATTGAAGCACTTATTATGGGTCTCCTTCAAGGTCTAACAGAATTTTTTCCCGTTTCTTCGTCTGCCCATCTTAAACTTGCAAGAATCATTTTAGGGGTAAAAGAACAGGTCGTTTTCGATCTTGTAACCCATTTGGGAACCCTCTTTGCCCTTTTATGGTTTTTATGGCGCGATATTGTCAGCTTAAGCAGGCAAACATTCAAACTCATCGTTATTGCCACATTTCCCTTGGTCCCCTTTTATTTTCTGTTAAAACCTTTGCGCGATTTTGCTTCAAAAACAGAGTTTTTAGGATTCTCTCTAATGATCACAGCGCTGATCTTATTTTTGGGAGAATTACGAAAAAGCATGTCAGAAAAAACGACTAAACGGGATGCTCTATGGATTGGGACAGCTCAAGCTACGGCATTAATCCCAGGAATTTCCAGAAGCGCTTCGACAATCACCGCTGCACGGCTGAGCGGCTGGCAGATAAAGGATGCTGTCCGTTTTTCTTTTTTGCTTTCAATCCCTACTATCATCGGTGGAAACTGTGTGGAACTTGTAAAAATGAAAAATCTTTCCGGAATTTCATTTTCTTCTTGCATTATCGGCTTTATCTCTTCATTTATTATAGGTATAGTGGCGGTGCGCTATGCGATCCGATTTTTGGAGAAAGGGAATTTAAAGCCCTTCGCGTGGTACTGTTTAATATTAGGAATAACCACAGCAATCTATTTTAATACTTATGGTTAAGACAGTAGAAAAAAAAGCTTCCCACCCTGAGACAAAGGGGCTTGCACTACTTGCGAGTTCCCTATTAGTTTTTATTTGCCTTTTCTGTTTTCAGATTGGGGAATCTGGCCACCATATTTTAGGTCTGATCGGCTATGGAATCGGCTTTGGATTTAATTACCTTTTTGGGCTAACTAGTTACCTTGTCGCTTTCTATTTGGGTTATCTAGGATGGCAGCTCCTCACCGCTGGAAAAATTCTCCATGCGGGATTACAACACTTCTACTTCGGGCTGCTCATTGTTTCCCTCTCCCTCATTTTAAATGTGATTGCAGAGCGCGGAGGGGTTCCTCCTAACCTTATTGCACAGAAAATTTATACTGAATCGATGACACTCGAGCTTCCTTATCCCCATAAATATACGAGATATAATTTAGGGGGTGTACCGAGCTACTTTTTTTACAGAGACATCCCCACTTTAAATTTACAAAGGATGCTCAGTGACATTGGAATCATCCTCACCTTCTCGATTTCAACAATTGTTTCTTTCTTGTTTTTGACCAATATGAAAATCGTTCCCCTTTTCCTTTCCTTAAAAGAATTTTTTCTGAAAAAACTCAGCGGGAGTAAAGAAGTGGAAAACGTATTTGAAGAAAAAAGCATGGAAGAGATTGAAACGAGCTTATCTAAAACACTCCCTCCCCCATATAAACCTGAAAAGCTGAAAATCAATACATTCACTTTTCCCCCACCTACAAAAAGGGAAAAAGCCATAGAAGCGCAGAAAGTTTATAACGGGGATTTTGCCGGCTATAAACTCCCCCCTCTTTCCCTTTTATCCAACCCAAAAAAAGTCGATCACCCCTCTCTCAAAAAAGATTTGCGCAGACACGCTGAGATTTTGGAAGAGACTCTCCTGAGTTTTGGGATCGAGGCTAAAGTAGGAGAGATTTATTCAGGACCTACAATCACCTCATTTGAAGTGCACCCTGCAGTCGGGGTAAAAGTGCAAAAGATTACCGCTCTTGAAAATGATATCGCGCTCAACCTTCAAGCAAAATCGATCCGGATTATTGCCCCTATTCCTGGAAAAGCGGCGGTGGGAATTGAAACCCCCTCTCTTTATCCTCAAGAAGTGAGCTTTAAGGAGATGCTTATTGCCTATCAGCAAGGCTCAAAAAAGCATCTCGTCCCCGTGATTCTTGGAAAAACGGTGACCGGAGAGAATGTGATCTCCGATTTGGCTAAGATGCCTCACTGTATTATTGCAGGTGCTACAGGGTCTGGTAAATCGGTCTGCATTAATACCCTGATTATGTCGATTTTAATGAACGCACGCCCCGATGAGATTAAATTGATCATGATCGACCCTAAGAAAGTAGAACTCACTCCTTATACTTCCCTTCCTCATATGATTGCCCCCGTAATCACAGAGCCTCATGGAGCTTATGCAGCACTCAGCTGGCTTGTAAAGGAGATGCAAACCCGCTACGATATTTTAAAACAACTGGGATTGCGCAATATCACCGCCTTTAACAATAGAGATATCAATAAGGAACTCGAAGCATCGCTTAATATTTCTGTACCGGCAAGAATGTTTGCAATTGTCGCCATCATTGATGAATTTGCAGATCTGATGATGGTCTCGAGCACCGATTTGGAAACTCCCATTGCAAGGATCGCTCAGATGGCTAGAGCCGTCGGAATACACCTTGTGCTTGCCACTCAAAGACCTTCAAGAGAAGTGATCACCGGCTTGATTAAAGCAAACTTCCCTACACGCATTTCATTCAAGGTAGCAAGCCGGATCAACTCCCAAATCATTCTCGATGAAAACGGCGCAGAGAGCCTTTTAGGAAATGGAGATATGCTTTTCTTGCCCCCTGGTAGCTCCCATTTAACACGCGCTCAGGGAGCTTATATCAGCGATGAAGAGATTAACCGGATTGTCTCCTTCATTTCTGATCAAGCACCTGCAAATTATCTCATCTCCTCATTTGACCATATGAAAAAAGAGGATCTTGGCCTTTCTGATCTAGGTGAAGATGATAATCCCAAAGATACTCTTTACGAAGAGGCTCTAGCCATCGTTTTAGAAACAAGAACAGCTTCCACCACTTACCTCCAAAGAAAGCTCAAAATCGGGTATGCAAGAGCTGCGTCACTTATGGACGAGCTAGAACAAAATGGGATCATTGGACCGCAAGAAGGGAGCAAACCAAGAAGGATACTTTCCGATGAAAACATATCTTAAGTTTTGGGGAACCCGAGGATCCATTCCTGTTTCAGGAAAAGAATATATCCGCTTTGGAGGCAACAGCTCTTGTCTTGAAATCAGAGACGGAAAAACCCTTGTCATTATCGATGCCGGCACTGGACTCAGAGCATTTAAAAATCCGCTCAATAAAATCGATCTTTTTATCAGCCATTCCCACATCGATCATATTGGAGGATTCCCCTTCTTTCTTCCCCTTTTCGACCCGCACGCTAACATCACCATCTGGGATGGACCTGGTGAGAGCAATGCAGAAGCGCTGTTTACCAAAAAAGACGCCCAAATCATCTTTCCAGGACTGGTTGCTATACACGCAAAAGTAACATTTAATGAACTCAAACCTAAAACAACCTTTTCCTGCGGGACTATAAAAGTCAGTGCCCACCAGGCATGCCATCCCGGTCTCACTTTTGGCTTTAAAATCGAAACCCGCAAAACAACATTTGCCTATATCACAGACAATGAAGTCTTTAAAGGACATACAGGCTCCAAAACACCAAAAGAAATCCCCCCTTTTGAAAAAAGCCTCATCTCTTTTCTCAAAGGGTGTGACTTCATTATTCATGAAGCCCAATATACCCCCGCCGAATATAAAAAAAGGATCGGCTGGGGCCACTCCTCAGTATCTAACGCCGCTTTCCTCCTCAAAGAGGCCGGCGTAAAAAAATGGTACGTCACACACCACGACCCCGATCACACTGATAAAGACCTCCTCAAAAAACAAAAAACCCATCAAAAACTCTTGCCAGGCTGCAAAGTGATCATGGCGTATGATGGGCTCGTAGTGAAGCTCTAAGTAGAAGAAGATCGGGCACGCACGCGGGCACGGGCAAGGGCACGAAAGAAAAAATAACTTAAAGCGCTCTTTCCCTCCCTCTTTCGTGCCCGTGCCCGTGCCCGCGTGCGTGCCCGATCTTCATTCTTTGAACCAAATTCTGTATTGATGCACTGCCTGATTAATGAACATCTCTCTACCAAAAGGTGAGGTGCTGTGGATGTTTAAAGGGGCAGGGAGATCTGCGGGGGTGCAGTTGATGAGAAGGTCGTAGGGGTGGGTGGGGAGCTCGCCACGGCCCAGCATTTGGGTTTGGGCGCCATGTAAAGTGGCGACGTAGGCAATCGCTTTTGCAGCTCCCCCCTTTCCTAAAAGGATGATCCTCTTATTTTTTACACACCCAAGAGCCTCTATTGCTCCTATTCCATCTGTGTTATAGCCAATGAGTTTGTTGTTCTTAAAAGAGATGGTGTTTACTGCGCTAATTTCCGCTGCCAAGGGGTCGAGCTCGTCTAGATAAGGGATCACTTTTTCCTTTAGGGGCATGGTGACACTCAGACCCCGAAAATTTAGGTCTTTGGCAAGAGAGAAAAACTCTTCGAGCTCTTTTGGCTCGATCGACATTTTTACGTAAACAGCATTGATCCCAAGAGCGCGCATCACACCATTATGTACCCTCGGAGAAAAACTTTTGGAAACATCGCCTCCAATAAGCCCATAAATTTCCGTTTCAGGATTGAGCTGTCTATAGTTGTAATCATAGAGAAGCTCATGCAAAGAAAGCTGCCCGGGAGCGCTGGGCTCATCAAGATAGGTATAATCAATAAGATTGCCAAAAACGGGGCCCAGGATTCTTGTCAGTTGCCCCTTTTCACCCATACAAACCTGTATCGGTGCTTTTCTAGTTTTTAACATTCTTAGGGCATCGAGTGTTGACTCGGCCATCACGGCTAATTTATCGACCCCTTCTCTAGCTTCATTCGAATGAAAATTGTGATAGGAGCGGATAACTTTTTTGCCAAGACGCTTATGAGGATTTAGAATAAAAAGTTTTTTACGAAACTCAATCCCATCGACTAAATCTTTTACCTTATCGATATCTTCTAATCTTTTGAGGTTACAGACTAACATGTTTGCTTACTTTATCTTGCCAGGCAATAGAGACTTCCACCGGTTTGCCTTGCAATTTTTCTCTGATCATTTTTAAGGCAAGATCTGGATTGTTACATTCTGAAGAAAGATGGGCTAAATGGACATGCTTAAGCGCATCGTGGTAAATCTCTGCAAGCAGCTCTGCGCATTCCCCATTAGAAAGGTGTCCCTGCCGACTTAGTACCCGCTGTTTATAAATCATTGGCCTGTTGCATGCATGCACCATTGAAGGCTCGTGATTTGCCTCCAAATAGAGATAATCGCAAAGGCGGAGCTCATTTTTTACTAAAGTTGTTGCAAAACCCACATCGGCGCAAATCCCCAATTTTTTCCCCTCCGCCTTTATTGTAAACGCTACTGGATCTAACGTATCATGTTGAATCGAAAAGGGGTGGATCTCCATATCTTCGAAGGTAAACGTTTCCCCCGTCGAAAAAATCTTAAAGGTGGGATAAGCCCCAAGCATTTCACATATCGCTTTTGCCGTTTCACTATTTGCAAAAATAGGGATCTTCTTCTTGCATGCAAGCTGATCTAATCCCCTAATATGATCGTGATGTTCATGCGTAATGAGAATCGCCTTAATTTCACCGATATCAACGCCAATCTCGTTGAGTTTTGCACACGTTGCTTTCAAACTCAGTCCAGCATCGATCAAGATTTTTGTCTTTTTCGTACCAACATAGAGGCAATTTCCCTTCGATCCAGATGCAAGCGGACAAAATCCAATCATATGTGCAACGTTTTACCACTAACGCGCAATTTGCTCAAACATAAGAAAAATATTGACAACGTGGCTACCATATCTTAAATAGAGATTTTGGAGGCACTATGACAAAATCGAATGAAGAGATATTACAAAAGATAGATTCTACATTAGATCAACTGATTCACAATGCCGAATTGTCTTTTGATGGCTTGATGGAAAATGAAATAGAGGCTCTTCAAGAAACACAAGAAACCCTACTCTCAAACCTAGTCACCATGAACAACCAGATCTCCCCAGAAGATAGAATTAAAATTCAGAGAAAAAAAGAACACAGACAAGCACTAAAGGAAAAAATGGCCTCATTTAACAAACTCAATGCGCGCAAAGCCGCCACTACAACTCCCACGTTTGCCATCAAAAAAAGGAAAAAAATCCCCTACTGCAAAAGATTCAAAGGGATCTCGACAAATATGTCTAAGCTTCCTTGAGATTTCGCTCGAATCTATATATTCGGGTACCGCTGACCGCGTCAGCTCGCGCATCACTCCAGCTCCATTCTCGTAAATTGGGGCAATGCTCGTGAAGAAGCGCTTTTGTCTCCGCATTAGGAACCCTGTTCTCAACTCCGAAGCCTATGTAAATTTTTTCGAGCTTCGGAAAAATGTTCTGGCGCAAAATGGATAGAGATGCAGGATTATGTATACTAATAAACTTGATATTATTGCGTATTTCAAGAGAAAGGGTCATTAAAGAACTGAGCCCTTTTTGATCAAAAGTCTGGTCGAACCCTAACGCTCTTAATTTTTGACAGTAAGGAGCTAAAGGCGCTAAATTAGTACAATCAGGATCTCTTTGAGGAAACGCTCTTTCAGCAGCCTCCATTAGCTCCACACTAAAAGAGGTAGTATCATCATGATCAAGGCTAATACAATGAATGATAAGATCTCTGCGAACTAGCCCATAATCCACCTCAGGAAGAATTGGAAGACACACTTCTTTTAAGCTTTCCTTGTCATTTAAAACCCGCAAGGTATTTTGGGTGATTCTTTTAAAAACCAATAGATTAAGCGCTATAAGATTAGGAAGGAGATCTAAAAATACCCGAAGAGTAGGAGAATCAAGTTCTAGAAATCCAAGATTCAACAAAGTGATTTGCCCGAGAATTTCAGCAGGTAGCGTCGTAAACCACTCTAATTCCACAGCAGGATTATACATGTCACCCGGGTCATCGAGATCTCCTACTGTCATTTTTCTTACATCTTTCATGTAATGGAGCGGGATGGCGCTAAAATCGTGGGCTTGAGACTCTGGGCTAACGATTGTTCTTACGCTCTCCAACTTATTCCAATCGGCCACTTCACCAAGCAAGACTATTTCAAGTGGGGGGTTACTTTCTGCATGACTCCTCTGAAGAGCCTTAAAAGAATCAGGAGAAATAAGGCAAAGGCTAAGCGAAAAATTTATTTTTATTAACGCCTGAAAGCGCGTAGCATCCGCGCAAAAATCACGGATATTACGCATATTGTCAAAGCAATCAAGATAGGTCATACTCCCGTATAGTTCTGCAGGTATTCTTTCAAGCACACTACTTGTAAAATGTAAATTACCCGTCTGGAATTGCGGTTCTCTAAAAAATGTCGAAGCAATCTGCAGGGTCCTTGCAGGCAGCTCATTATGAACAATGTCATCCGCAACATAATCTGTAGTGTCCCTATAAAGAGTGAAACAACGACTCTTTAAAAAAATAAGTTCTTTAGTAGGTAAATAAGAAAAAATGATCCTTAAAATATCTGGCATAAGAGAAAGAATTCCCCGGTTAAGCTCAGGGAAAGGTGCTGTACCCTCGGGCCTGTCTCGCACCATCCGACGATACAATTCCATGTTTGCCCCAGAACCCGCCAAAACACTACTTCCTGAGCTTGCCGCTGCCACTGTGACTGTCATTGCTACATCTCCTAAATTAATATTTAAGCGTGCAACTATATCTTAATATCACCTTTAAGTACAACGCGAGCTATAGAAAACCAGCAGCTCCCGCGCCTAGCGGGAGCTGCTGAATAAAAATAATTTAAAAAATTATCGCTGTAATTTTAAAAAAGCAATTCCATCCCGGTTTAGCCAGACCCCACTTTCAGAAAAAATATCCCGGACAAGGCTTAGCAGTCCTGTAACAGACAGGGCTTTTTTTTCTTTTTGGTGAGGTTTATGCTTCATTAT
>JABDAY010000021.1:0-123 GCA_013288895.1 Chlamydiota bacterium
TATGCGTCAGCGCATAAGGGCTAGGCAGATAAGCATGAAACCAATTTTTTTGTTTTACAACGCGTGATTTAATACCAAATAAATCATGAGCGGCATTGCAGACTGTTTGGATATTCCCTTCAT
>JABDAY010000021.1:133-33539 GCA_013288895.1 Chlamydiota bacterium
CCCTTCATCTGCGCTTGTATAATGATAAGGTTGTTTTGGTAAAATGCATCCATCTCCAAGTAAATGGGCTAATAAAACAAGTTCCTTGTCATTAATGGGAGAGGGAGATTCATTGATATTTAATTTTCTTGGTAATCCTACTTTATCCCCTTGTTTAAGTTGATCGAGGGGGGTCCAGCCCTCGAGTTTGAGGAAGGGGTGGTTGCCGCTGGCTTTGATGCTGCGGCCGGTGCGCGTTTTTAGTTCGAAGACTGTTTTTTTGCCTGAGTAAAAAGCTTTGATCATTTTGTGCTTGCCAAGAGTGTGGTCTTGATTGATGGCGTGGACTGTAATGGGAGTTTGAACTGTGCGTTCTGCAAGCTCTTTCATGGTGTAGATTCTTCCAGTTTTGGCGTCTTGTATAATAGCATCTCCTGTTAAGCAGCCTGACTCACGTAGGTCGCTCATCATGGGGCGGTGGCCGGCTCTGTCCTCGACTTTACGGGAGAGCTGGGAGAGGCAGAGGATGGGGATGTTGAGTTCGCGGGCGAGGGTTTTTAGCATGCGGGAGATCTCGGAGATCTCGTTTTGCCTGTTCTCAGCGCTGCGGGAAAAGCCGGAGCCGGAGAGGAGTTGAAGATAGTCAATGACGATGAGAGAGACATTGTGGGCTTCCTTCATGCGGCGCGCACGAGCGCGCAGGTCGGTGATTTTAAGGCCGGGCTGATCGTCGATGATCATCGTGGCTTTTTGCATCATGTTGACAGAGGATACGATCTTTTGAAATTCGACTCCGCCAAGAGATCCTGTTTTAATTTTGTCTGATTCTACTTCTGATTGGGAGCAAATGATTCTGTGAATGAGTTGTTCGGCGCTCATCTCGAGGGAAAAGATTCCGACTGGAAGCCCGTTTCTAAAGCAGACGTGTTCGGCAATGTTTAATGCAAGAGCGGTTTTCCCCATCGCAGGACGAGCGGCTAAGATCATTAAGTTAGAAGTATTCAGGCCGTTGATCATTTTATCCAGATCGGTAAAATGTGAGGGGATGCCGGTAATCCCTGGATCTTCCGGGCCTTTTGTTTTATAACGTTCCTGTTTTTCTTGTAGTTCTTTTAAAAAGGGAAGTTTGGATTCCGCTTTTACGCCTGATAAAATATCGCGGATATGAATTCCACCGGATGAATTTGCAATTTGGCTGATAGCGAAAAATTGTTGTTGCGCTTCATCGAGCGAGGCTGCGACATCGTCTGGTTCTTGAAGAGCTTTTCTTTCAATCTCTTGAGATGTTGCAATCATTCTTCGTAAGATCGATTTGTTTTTTACAAGATCGACATATTCTTCGATATAAGCAGAGGTCCCAGCGTACTGCGCGATCCCTGTAACAAAGGGAACGCCGCCGACATTTTTGAGCTTGTCAATCCGTTTTAATTCTTCGCAAATTAAGTGAACATCGGCAGGCTTATCATTTTTATAAGCGGTCTTCAAAGTCTGAAAAAGGATTTTATGTTCAGTGTAATAAAAATCAGACTCATCGAGTACATCTGCCGCAGCATTCAGGCTGTCGACATTTGTCAGCATGCATCCAAGGATCATCATCTCTGATTCTTTGGAGTTTGGCGGAATCACAACTTTAGCATTTTCAGTCATGTTCCCGATCCTATCAGAACAGCCAAAATAACCCAAGCTTAGAGAATACGGAAAGAGTGGGATTTGAACCCACGGTACCCGTTAAGGTACGCGTCCTTAGCAGGGACGTGCCTTCGGCCACTCAGCCATCTTTCCGTGGGAAGTAATAGTATAATGGTGACCCTTTTTATTCAATAAAATAGCTCGAACGGAGGGGGCGGCCATTGAGGGCGTTCCAATGGCTGGTATGGACAGATCCGTCGGGATTTTGGACGACGATCCCATGGACAGGAAGATAAATGTCGGTGGTTTTGCGGATGGCAAAGTCATTGCCAAAGGCTGCCTTGGCCATCCTTTCAATTTGGGAAATAGAGTAGAGCGCAGGCAGGCGGACCGCGTTTTGAAAGGGCTTTGTCACGAGCCTTTCGTCTATGTGGGTTTCAGGAACGGTGCGGAGGCGAGGGTTCTCAAGATGGAGGCGATATTTGTTGCCCGATTGGACGACGAGTTTTTTTCTGCGGCAGTTGTCGATCCACCCATCGAGAATATCATTATCTACGTGGAGCATCTTGGCGAGGTTTTCCCGGTCGGCAGTGCCCCCCTTGCGGGCGAGGATGTTTAAAATTTTAAATTCATGTTTGTCGGCATTCGCATTAATGCAGTCTCCAAAGCCGTGGGTCTTTTGCCAGTCTTTTGTATCGATGACCATTTCTCCATCGGTCAAATCCCAAAGCATCACCCCTTCGCTTGTTTTTTCATCAGTGAGTGTGTATTTGACTTCAAGAAGAACGTAGGGATAAAAATTCAGGACGGGGTCCATATATTTATGGCGATTGTCTTTAAGAAGCTCCTGTCTATGTCCCTCCATGATCTGGTCGGAACTATACCGAAGCTCTAATGTATGGAAAGATCCTACGTTGAACAATTCTAGAACTTTGTTTTTCAACTCAGGTTGTGTGTTTGACACCCACCAAACGCCATAACTTCCACCGGCAAGCATGAGTAAAGTAATAAATAGGCCCATATTTTTTAACTATACATAAGTTGGATATTTAAAAATATTCCCAATCGCGTAATATTGTTATAGAGGAGCTTTAAACAGGCTTGTATTCCTCTGGACAAACATCAAATTGGAAAAAACACATATGAAAAAGTTCCTCTTATTATTGATTATTGCGTGTTCTCTAAATGCTGAAGAGGCGCATGAATTTTATGGGCGTCATCTGATTGCAAGTTACTCAGAGTGCGATATCGAGGCGTTGAGCAATATTGATAATCTTAGGAGAGCAATGGGTGAAGCAATTAAAGAATCAGGCGCAACCGTTCTTGATGAAACACACTATGTTTTCCCTCCAAATGGACTCACCATGGTGTTCTTGCTCTCTGAAAGTCACGCAAGCATCCACACATACCCTGAATATGGAGCTTGCTTTGTTGATCTCTTTACGTGCGGCAGCAAATGCTCGGCAGAAAAATTCGATGCAGTCCTAAGGGATTATTTAAAACCTCAAAAAGTGGAGAGCCGTGCTCTTATCCGTAATGAAGGAATACAAGGATGATCTTTCATGATCGGCATGACGCAGGCATTCAACTAGCTTCAAAACTTCAAAAGTATGCCAAAGCAAAAAACACCCTAGTTCTTGGCTTAGCTAGAGGAGGGGTGGTTGTTGCCTATGAAGTTGCAAAAGCGCTTGAGCTACCTCTCAACGTGATTGTGGTCAGAAAAATCGGTGCTCCCGGAAATGAGGAGCTTGCGGTGGGCGCCGTCACAGAAAAGGGGGAAGGAACTTTCAATGAAAATCTCATTACCATTCTAGGTGTTTCCTCCGATTATCTTAAAAGGGAGGTTGAAAAGGAAAAAAGGCTTGCAGGCGCGCGCGGAGCTCTTTATCGAGGCGACTCTCCCCCACTTGAAGTCAAAGACAAAACACTCATTCTCGTCGATGATGGGATTGCCACCGGCGCTAGCGTTAAAGCGGCTATCAAATCTCTAAAGGGGGAATCTCCCCATAAAATCATCCTCGCAATACCCCTCGCAGCTCCCGATTCTCTACGCGCTCTCCAAAAAGAGGTTGATGAAACCGTCTGCCTTTCCACCCCTTCCTACTTTGAAGCTGTTGGCTCTTTCTATAAATTCTTCGACCAAACCTCTGATCAAGAAATAGTTTCTTTACTCAAATCGTCCAAAGTTTGTGGTATTTAATAATTTACTTGTTACCAAAATATATTTTATTTTGAAATTTCTGTTGCATATTAATTAAAATTTGTTATTGTTTAACGACATAGAAAAATTTAACTAGCCAACAGGAGGTATAGTATGTCAAGTTCAAGAGTAGTCGTAGCGCCATCACAATCAACTCAAGGTAACCAACATGTTGCCAAAGGTTCAACTCCATACATGAACCCTACATATGTTAAAGTTGCTATTTGCGCGCTTGGAGTGATTCTCGGTGCAACAGTAATCGCACTTACATTGGCCGGTATCCTGCCTAATGTGGGTTCTGTGCATGCAATAAAAAACATCCCCGCCTTTATTAGCGCTAACATTGGAGGTGCGTTCATTGCAGGACTTTGTTTAGCTACACTATATAAATTTTGTACAGACCAAAAGAAAGAAAAAGAGACGAAAAAGCTTGTGGCCAGTCTTCAGCAGGAAAAGACAACACTTCAAGGATCTCTTGCAACTGCTCAAGGAGCTAGCGCTGGGCTTGAACAACATGCTGCAGTACTAAAAGGAGGTATTACGGCTGCTCAAGAAGCTAAAGCTGCTTTTGAAAAAAATAATCTAGCGCTACAAAGTGCTCTTACGGCTGCTCAAGGAGCTAGCGCTGGTAGTGAACAACGTAATGCATCACTACAAAAAGATCTTACTGCTACTCAAGAAGCTCTTAAAGCTTCTCAGGCTGAGATAGAAAAACTAACTGCTACTCAAGAAGCTCTTAAAGCTTCTCAGGCTGAGATAGAAAAACTAAGTGAGTGTGTAAAAAATTGTGTATTTTTTGATAATGATAATATAGAGAAGCCTTTGTCGCGCTCCGTCGTAAGTCAGTATATTGTAACAAACCCAGAGGGCGGCCACGTAAAGGGAGCTCAAAAATATATTTTAGCAAATATACAAACTGGCCAGCTTATGACAGCTACCGAGCTATTAGCGCTGCCAGGGATATCTGCTATTGCTAGGCCTCTTCTTTCGCGAGCAGAAATGAAACGCGCCGCAGCAGCAGCAGCAGCAGCACCTGCTGCTAAGCCGCCCGCTGCCGCCGCTCCTGATGTTAAGCCGCCTGCTGTCGCTGCCGCTGCTGTACCCAAGTAATTTTAGATAATTCTTAGGGCCGCTTGGCCCTAAGAATAGATTAAATCTTTCCAAAATTATATATCTGCGTAAGATGAATTACCTTTTACTTAGATATAGTTGTATTTAATAATTTATTAGTAAATAAAATATATTTTAATCCAGATCTTTATTGTTTATTAATCATAGTTTGTTATTATATATAACATAGAAAATTTAAACTCAAACAATAAGGAGATATAGTATGTCAGCACCAGCAGATAGATTACCAGCAGGAAGTTCAAGTTCAAGTTCAAGTTCAGGGGTTGCACACCCCCCGCAGCATCAAGATGCATTAGGTAATAAAAATAAATGTCCAGCGTGTATAAACTCCACAAATGCAAAAGTTGCAGTTTGTGTACTTGGACTACTTCTCGGCGCAGCAGCACTTTCGCTCGCACTAGCCGGTGTCATTCCGAATATAGGTTCTGTACATGCAATCAGTAACATCCCCGCCTTCTTAGGCACTACACTTGGCGGTGCATTCCTTGTAGGCTTCTGTTTAGCTTCACTATATAAATTTTATGCGGACAAAAAGAAAGACGACCAGATAAAACACCAGATGAACCAGTTTATAAACGAGCATGTATTCATTGATTCTAACGGATCGTATGAAAGAATTGATGTCTCTCAGAAGAGGATTGAGAACCAGGCTTGGATACAGGCTAATAACTGGTTTAAGGATTACACGGCGACACGCCTAAATCAAAAAACTAATCAACAAGAGTATGTGCCGGCTGCTCAGTTAGAACAGGCGCTCAGTGGTACAGAACCTCTTGCACAACGTATTGCAGAACTTGAAAGACAAGTTGCAGCTCTTCCAGGCCTTGAAGGAGAAGTTGCAACTCTTCACACTGATCTAGCAGCTGCTCAAGCGCAGCTAGAAACGGCCCAAAAACGCGTTTCTAACTTGGAAAGATACAATACAGTAGTTTCTAATCGGCAAGCTCCAGGTGGAGGGTTCTACTACTTGGACATGAGGAAAGAGGTTGATTTTATAAGGCTACGGAATGGTCAGACTATTACACCAGATGGTATAAGGCTACGGGATGGTCAGACTATTACACCAGATGGTCAGACTATTACACCAGGCCACCTAACGCAACCCTCTTCAAGTGCTGCTGCTAACGGCGGTGCTGGTGCTGGAGGGAAGCCTGCTCCTTCTCCTGCTGATGCTCAGCCGAAAAAGTAGTTTTTTGAGTCGAAAAGAAAAAAGACTTCTTTGGCTCGCTAAAGAAGTCTTTTTTTTGCTTGCTGTTCGTAGGATGAGTATTTATATTTTATAATTTAGTTGTTATTAAAATATAGTTTAATTTAATTGCTGTTGCACGTTAATCGTTATTTTAGTTATTATTAGAGCATTGAAAATTTTGAACGAAAAGGAGAAAACAGTATGTCAGGTTCATCAACAGCAGTCCCAGAGAATATGTTAAAGCCTTCAGAAATTGACGCAGCGGGGAGAGCAGCCGCAGCACTAAAGACTAATCAAGCTTCAGGAGCATGCATGAGTACTGCAACTAAGGTGGCAGTTTGCTCAGCGCTTCTTGCTATTCTTGGAGCAGTAACACTCGGACTCGCATTAGCTGGCGTCCTGCCAAATTTGGGTTCTATACATTCGATAACTAATCTTCCCGCTTTTTTAAGCACCACAATTGCCTCTGGCTTCGTTATAGGTGCAGGCATCTGTTTAGCCGCAGCAATCAGATATTATACGAATAAAGAAAGAAAGCAATCTAGTGAGTTTAATGGCCAACTTAATGCCCTTAGATCTCAGCTTGCCTCTTATGAAAATGTTATTAGAAATTGCACATTTATACCTCATAACGAGGATAGATTTTCCACAAGAGATCAAGTTGTGAGGAATTACGATCAACATATAGGGGAAGTTAGGAAGGAGTACGATCAACATATAATGGAAATGGAATCTGTGATACAAGAATTAAGAGATGGACAAGAAGAGATTAATAAAGACAGCGCTGATACATTACAAACATTAACAGATACTCAAGATGCTGTTGAGAGAGCTCAAATTCAGATATCAGAATTAACCGCAGCTCTTGCAGCCTCTGACTCAAAAAGAGGGAAACCGCAGGCTCCTGGCTTAGAAGCGAAGGGGTCTGGTCGTCGTCCTTCTGCACTAAGAGGAGATTCTGTTGTAGCTTCTCGTACTAAGCCGACGATTTCTCCTGCTGCTGGTTCGCCTGCGTGGAGGTACTCCTACCATCTTACTAGCTAGGTGTTGAAGGTTGCATCCCCAATGAGGATTCTTCAGCTTAATTTTAAAACCAGGAGATAATAATATGTCAGCTTCTTCACCTTCGCCGGTTGCAGTGCAACCTAACGTTCCTGCTCCAGCTTCAGAGAATCGACCAGCTGGTGCGCCAGCTGCTGAGAGCACAACGAAAAGGATGAGTAAAATTGCGCTGGGAGTTTTAGCTGTTTTGGCTTTAGCTCTGTTTGCGTTTGCTCTCGCCGGTAAAATACCCACAATGGGTTCTATCACATCGCCTACAACTCTTTTAGTAGGCGTTGCTGCGGGATCAATCGCCTTCTCAATGCTCTGTCTTATGGGGCTTCTCTATTTAAGACAAAATAAAGAAGTTGAACCTCAGATAAAATTTAAAAACGTTTTAGGGACGTCTGCGGCGCAAGAGCAGGCACTCCAAGGGCTAAATGAAGCGATAGAGAGGCAGGCAAGCAAAATTAAGGATCTTGATGCACAGCTAGCGGCTCTTTGGCAATCAGCCTCTCCTCAATCTGGGCAAAGGTTAGATCCTCCGTCCCAACCAGCTCTTCCAGAAAGCGGATCCGCGCCTTCATTGATTCAATCGCAAGCTTAGGAAGTTCGAAATAGAGCATTTTCTCTTCGATTTTATCGAGGGGGATGTCGATTATTTTTTGTTTGGCTATAAAGGAAAGCTTGTTTTGTCCTTGAGGAAGAAGGGGGAGAAAGTTTGTTAGGTTCTTGTTCTTTTCCGGAAAAGAAAGGCTATTGTCGATTTTTTTGATTCCCCAGAGGCTTCCTTTTTGGTACAGGCGGAAATTGCGAGGATGGGCATCATTGTCGAAAATGACCCAAACAAAAATATTGGCCATCTCGTAGTCTTCTTGGTCGATCAGCGCTGTATCCCCATCTTGTTTTATAAAATCATAGAGAGAGATTGTATCGGGGAGGTATTCTTGTATGGAGCAGAGTTTTTCTTTATCTCCTTCTCCAAAGAACTGCTCTGAGGTGACTATCCCCATGACAGTTTGAGGTGTGATCCTTTCCATCCCTAAAATTTTTGCAACTTCGTAGCAAAGTGCATCTCTTTGAGATGACTCGTAACCTGCAATGGATGTGCGTGGACCATGTTCTTTGCCGGAAAAGGGGCTGCCAAAGTGTCTGGGGTTATGAAGGGATAAGATATTTTCATCTTCAGGTTTGATAACATACAGTGGACTTAAAAAATAGACTCCCCCTACACCATCTGGGGAGAAAATAAGCTCGCTCGAATGGAGAAACATGTCAACCTTATTTCTCCAGTGCTCTTTTTGCCCTCTTATCTCTTCACGCGCGGCCAAAATTTTCTCTTCCACGTGATCTTTATCAATGGCATCCCAAAAGTAGCCAAACTGATGAACATCAGATGAGGCAATGGAGAGGGAAGCTGAAACAAGTAAAGAAAGGAACATCTATCAACCCTTTTCCCGCATGAGTGGCTCGGCGATTTTCTCGATTTGCTCGTTAAGGTCGGCTTTTTGTCTTTTGAGCCTTCCAATGTCAATGAGGATGACTTTTCCATCCACAACACCATAATTTTTTTTTAAAACAGGGTCCAAATCCACAATTCCCTTTTCTGTCCGTCTTTTGATTAGGTCGATTAAGCTGGAAAAGAGCAATGTGGCATCCCCCTTAACGGGGAAAATTTTGCCCGCCTTTTTTTGCATGAAGCACGTTGTATCGTCTAGGGAGACGGTGTATTTGGCCCCTGACTTGTCGATTAAGGTCGCACTTTTAAAAGTAGAGTCTAGTAGCCCGCAATCCTCTTTAAGCTCGGAAAAGGCCAGCTTATAGCTTTCTAGAGAGTCGTGTAATTTTTTTATATTATATATTTCTTTGGGATGGCTCCAAAATTTTAGGGAAAACGCTCTTAAGTGTGATGGATATCTATAAAACTTAATGACCTGTGTTCCATCTTCGCTTTCAAATACAAAGGATTGATGCCCCTTGCCTAGATAATGAAACTTAGGTCCCTCAGTCTTAATCCGTTTTGGTATTTCACGGAAAATATGGCCTATGCAAAATTGGTCGTTTTCCTTCAGAAACCTTCCATTCAGCTTGTATAAAAAAAAGATGAAGCTGAGTAATAAAAAAATACGCATGGTCCCATTCTAGCTTCCAACTATTTTTTTCTCCATTTTTTTAATTTATTTTATAAAATTTTTTCTTAACTTATAGTTTTTATTTTATTAGATTTTTAAAAATCAATGGCATATAATAATGTAATTAAAAACATTAAATTATAAGTAGGATCAATATGGCAGCACCGTCATCGTCAGTCCCAGCAGAAAGTACTGTCTCGGTAGTCCCCATTCCTGGAAAAAATGTCTCTTTAAAGAAGTGGGAGATTGCAGCATTGGTTGTTTCTGTTCTCGTTATAGGCGCTGGCATTATCTTTGCACTTCAAACTAGCCCCCAAATTATGAAGCCTGGATATGCCTATGCAATTATTGGAATTGGCGGACTTACTGGTGCCTGCGGACTAGCCTCTATTGTATCCGCCCGTTTTTCCTGTAAAAAGAATCCTAGTCCTGTGAGTGATGCAGGGCCAGCTCTTGCTGCCAAAAAACAACTGCGTCTGCAACGAGCAGCTCAAATACAAGTACAAGGAGATCCTCCTTCTGTCGAAATGAAAAAACTGGATAAATGTTTGCCATCAAAATTATCACTTCCAAGACTAGGGGTTAATATAGATCCGAGTATTTATGATAGGGTAAATAGTTTTGCAGAACTTGTAGCGCTCGCCCCTATTTCCCAGCAGCTAGCAACAGGGCTATCGATATTTTTCCAATGCCTGAATAGGGGCAATTTGCATGCAAAGATACAAGAAGGGCTTGCGAATCCCGATGTGATGGGCATTTGGTGGACGCTATGTTGTTTAAATTGGACCTTTTTTGGAGCTGCATGGAATCGGGACAAAGATAAGCTCAATGGGCACGTAGTAGAGTTGCGTCAGATTGTTAAAGACTACACGGGGAAGTCTTATGACAATTTGGTAGAGCTGCTATGCGGATTAAAAAAAGATGAAGTGAAAGAATCAATGGCCGAAGGTCTTGCAGACGATTTGTCTCACACTCACCCCCTTGTTTGGGCCGATTTTTTACTAAATGGCGACCCCTCATATCTTGCAACTGCTAAGCAAGCCTATATTTACGTACAAGACGCTATAGACAGCAATCCCCAGTGTGAACATACCCATTATCAATTATTAAATATTCTCGGGTATACTACGGCTCTTTTCTCTCAAAGTCCAAAGTACCAAGTTTTTTTTCATGGTTTTGTTGAGAAGTTATTTAAAGATGATCCAGAAAAAGTTGCTAAAGTTGCCGCAGTCGAGACTTTGCAAGAAAACGGTAGAAAAATTGCTGAGCAAAAATTAGCAAAATTTGCTGAGTATTTAACTGGTGTTGCTCAGTCGGCAAATCCTTCCTCTGACGAAGACAAACGCGCCTTTGTAAGGTACCAATGCGCATTTATAAAGTTTTTGAAAGAAAACCCCATGTATGGAATAGCTATTGCAGGAGTTGTTACTGAATCGATTGAAAACGAGGCCATGGCAGATGATCTCAAGCCTGAGCATTTCGTAGTTGCAGGAATGGAGCGATTGGTGCCAGGTTTTAAGGAGTTCCTCAGGCAAGAAGTCAATAGGAGCAAACATCCGCCAGAAGTTCCCGAAGCAGTTAAGCCCTCCTCTATTTTAAAATTCCTGAAAGATAAAGGTGACGAATTTAAGAAGGCTCTAGAAATTAAGGACAAGTCATCTCCCAACTATACTCCAGTAGCTCAGGCAAAGCAGGCAATCCGAGACCATGTTTTACTCTCTCTTTCTCATGATGCTCATGATGAACAAGCTTATATGGAAAATTGGGAAGTGATGATGCGCGCCTTCCTAAGAATTCCAAGATCTGGAGATACGGAATTTGTACAACGTCTGCAAGCTCAAGCCCAAGCGCAAGGCGCAGCACCTAGTAGGCCTGAAGGGGCGGCACCTAGTGGACATGTTAGAAAAACTTCATTTCAATTAACCGACTTGCAAAAAGCAGATGTTGGAGCTCTTCTTACAGCTCTTGCAGAAGGCAAAAAGGTAAAGTTGACCCAGTTTTCTCACATTGAAACGTTTCCGTGTTTTGAATTTATTGCCTATTCTTATGAGAATCATCGAGCAGAATTAGTAAGAATACAATTAGATGGATCAAAATTAAATAGATTGGTCGAGCAGGTTTTAGAGCCATTATATAAAAGTAAACAACCAACAATTGATGATATTTATGAATTCTGCACAAAGGTGACTACTACGACACCAATTGGATTTGAGGAAATTAATAAAGCTGAAATTAGTAGACTTGTGTTACGTAGTACTCCAGGATTCAAAGATTTAATAATAAGATTATTTAAACAAAAAACCAATAATAACAATAATAGGAGATAAATATGACAGCAGCAATACCAACGTTACTAGTAGGCCAGCCCGTAGCGCCTCATTTTACCCCTGCAAGAGTCTCATCTAGGGAATGGGAAACCTTAGCAATGGTAATTTTTGGCCTTGTTGTAGTAGCGGGAATTTTCTTTGCATTACAAAACATCCATAGTATTGATGTGATAAAAAATACTCCCTTCGCGGTGATGAAGGAAGTTTATGCTTGTGGTACAACGATTGTAGGGGGTAGTCTTCTTTTCGGTGTATCTGCGTACCTTTTCTGCAGAAAGTCTTCACAACAACCGCAGCAACCAGCACCAGCTGCATCTGCAGCAGCTGTTCAACCGCAGCCACAACAACAGTCTGCACCTGTAGTTGTTCAACAACCACAACAAGAACAGCCGGTACAAGCTGCAGCAGCACCACCGCAGCCCCAGCCGCAACAACCGGAGGTACAAGCTGAAGTACCACCGCCAGCAGCACCAGCTGCATCTGCAGCAGCTGTTCAATCGCAGCCACAACTACAGTCTGCACCTGTAGTTATTCAACAACCACAACAAGAACAGCCGGTACAAGCTGCAGCACCACCGCCAGTAGTACCACCGCAGCCCCAGCCGCAACAACAACCGGAGGTACAAGCTGCAGCACCGCCGGTTCTTCCTGTACCGCCAGATCAAATGGCCTCAGTGGAAAGAATTCTTAAAAACCTAGAAAAAAGGGCATGGTGGAAAGGGAATACTACGGAAGTAGATAGGGCTGTTAACACAGAACATGTTTTCCTAAAATTAAAAGGCATGACTTTATTGCAATTTATTGAGGTGGTTTTCTATGAAAAATCAGGAGCTAGGCTTAAAGCACTTGTAGGAGAGACAAATGACATATGGAATAAGGCCATACGTCACCGTATAACAGGTGTTTTAACTGGATTAGCACCAGTAACAGATGATGAAGGTGCAGCTTTTGCTACGCGTCATAACTTAGACCCGCAATCTATTAAGGGTTTACTTGGTAGTCCAAAAGAAATTATTCGTCGTATGTTTTGAAAGGCGCAATGATCCTTTTCAATTAAAGGGAGCGCGCGAGGACGTCGGAGCTCCATTCGTTTAGGGCTTCGGTGATCTTTTCGATGAAGAGGACGGTTGCCTCTTCGTCTGCAGGACGGACGATAAAGCCGAGGCAGGCGACGTCGTAGACATCGACGAAGGTGGAGGCTAGGTGGGCAGAGGGAATTTTTAAGAGTGAGATGTTGGCAAGAACCTGGTCCTTGTAGGAGCCGTTGGGTGAGCCGATCATTACCAAAAGATAGTTTTCCTCTATGCACGTGACACTTGTATAAAAGTCTTCTTTAAAATTGTGCTTTTCACATTCTATAAGCATCAGAAATAAGCTGTGCAAAACAGAAGGGGGGAAGATGCTTCTCATTAGCGGGGGATTGATCGAATAAAAGAAGCTTTCGAGGAGAAAATCGTCTTTGTGCCCTTCTTCTAAGAGTGTTTGTTTGAGCTCATGGAAGATCTCATGCTGATTGGAAAGGATCCCCCCATTAAAGTCGCGCATTTCTCCGAGAATTGAGGAGAGCTCGCTGAAGACTGCTTGTCTGGCTTTAAATAGATCGAGAGAATAGTCTTTTCGCAAGAAAGGCTTTTTATCGAGGATCACTTTAAAGATGTTGGCTTCCTTAACGTATTTATTGCGGAGATTACCTACATGCTTAATTTCGAAATCATGGAATTTTAAGAAGGTATGGGGTGTCGAAAGAAGATCTTTTAGCGGAGAGGATTTTTTTGGATTAAGGAGTCTGAGTAAGATAATTGTAAAGGACATGTCTCCTTCTCCTTGCGTATCAAAGGAGATCACAACTTGGGGCATGTCTTTTACATATTTTAGCTGGTTTGCAAGAAGCAAAACGTTACGTAAAATCTCTTCATCATTTCTGGGCATAAATACAGGGTGCATAAAGTTTTCGAACTGTCCTTTAAGCTCTCGTGGGAGCCTTTTCCGTAGTTGTTTCATCTCATCGAGGGTAAAATCGGAGTGATTTTCTTTTTCCACTTCGATGTAAAAAAGGCGTATCTTATCATGATTGCGCTGATCTGCGACATAAGAATCTTTCACTTCCCGGATTCCCGAGAGAGAGTGGCGTATGGCATTGAGAATATTGGGCTTCTCAAACCGTTCATGACCTTTTAAGACGTTTATTCCAATAAGCATTCCTACGACAGATTTTTGGAATTTAGGTAGTTGCAACTGAGTCTTTAATACCTTCACTACAAGTCTCCTCTCTTTCCTTGCGACTCTTGATTGCGCATTCAACATTTTGCGGAAGAGGTATTGATAGGAGATGATCCTTCCTACATGTTTTAGGTTTCTAATGGCAGTAAAAGAATCACTGAAGAGGAGGACAAAGTGTTGGATCTCTGTATAAATATCCCGATCAAAAATGGTGGGTTTTTGATCGACATAAGAAGCGAAGACCTCTTTGATTCTTCCCATTTTTTCTTCGGCAGACAGTTTAATAAAAAACTGCTGCATATGATCGTAAATTGTAGAGTCAAGTTCTTTGGAAGGTCTGTTAATAATGGTCGCGAGATTTTCTTGAATAAGCTGAGATTTTTGCTCATCGGAAAGCTTTTTTATAGCCATGACGGAACGGGCGCTTTTAACTGCTAGAATATTTAGTCTCATCTCTTCAAATAAACGGGGGAGGTTGTTTTTTATCATTGCAAGTTCTTTTTGATCATCGACTTCTAAGATTACCTGGTGGATGAAAAAATTTTGTTGCGCATCAGATACAAACTGAAAGTTTAAGGAATGCACAGAGGGTAAGGTGAAAAATTTCCCGGGAATCAGCCAGCGGCTTAACGTATCTGAGACATATCTTTCTACGCCATGCGTGAAATGGGCAGAGCAAAGGAGAGTGAAGGTTAAAACGCAGGGGGCTGTCTCCTGCATATCGCAATGCAAAATGGGGAGCATTTGAAAAAGCTGGGCAAGTGCGCTGCGGATGCACTCAGAATTTTCAATAATGGGATTTAATAACTCTTCAGGAATCATGTTCTTAAGAATTTCTTCCATAAAAAGGAGATAAGGGGCAAGGTTTATCTTGCCCTTATAAATTTTTTCAAATGTAGGAAGGATAAACCTCATCTGACACCATGTAAATTTTAAATTTCCTTAATGATCGGCATAATGAGGATTTATGTAAAGAAAGAACAAAGAAGGGAAACACAAAACGCAAAACATTAAACGCAAAACGGAAGAAACCTAAGAATCCTTATTCTTTCTTCTATTTTGCGTTTTGTGTTTTGCGTTTTGTGTTTTTCTTAATCCTTAATGGCTCTCCTAAAGAATCGTGCACGATCTGGCAGGCGGCGGGGCAAAAAGGGCCTTTACTCGCTTCGCATCGATTGAGACATACGTATTTTGATCGGCTCGATGACCCGAAAGACCTCCGCAAATATTATTTATAAACCAAGCCTTTTGTAAAGTCACCACATACCTTTCTGCGTTATCGCGATCTTCTGAAACGTTCAGTAAAAAAATTTTGTTAGGAGTTGTGATACTGTCGTCAGGACCATCACAACTGCAACAAGGACCAGACAGTCTTTCGTAATCTCCACGATTATACCAATCTCTGCTTGGCCAACTCGTCATTCCCCACTGAGTAGGCTCATTTGCTAAACAGAACAGTTGCTCAGACGTTAAAGAATTCCAGTTATGCGGATGGAGCTCTTCCAATTTTTCTCGACTCAAAGGGATCAAGCGTTGTTCATCTGCCTGTTTTTGCTCGCGGAAAAGGGCTTCCTCCCTCTCTTTTTCCAATTTGCGCGAACGGGCTTGTACTTCGGCAAGATGCGCCTTTTGGTCTGCTATAGCTTTCGTTGCTGCATCCAAAGCTGCCCGACCAGTGGCAACATATGTTGCTTGCCAGTGTTGTTGTGCACCTGGAAGGAGACCCTGGACCCTGGTCGCTTCATCCCTTAAAGCAGCCATTTCCCTTTCTATGCGAGCGGAGGCTGCATTTGAGGGGGCTTCCATTCGATGGGAGGGAGGGGGTGGTCCAAGTGGTACATAAGGAGTATTAGACATGGTAGTTTCCTATTATTGGGGGTTAGACATGGTCAAGAATTTTAAAGAGACAACGGTTTTTATTCAACTTAAAACCGTAAGAAAAAGATCGGGCACGCACGCGGGCACGGGCACGGGCACGAAAGAAAGAAGGACTTAAGATCTCTCTTTCCCTCTTTCGTGCCCGTGCCCGTGCCCGCGTGCGTGCCCGATCTTCTCTTAGTCTTTCATCGTGAGAAGGAACTCTATATTGTTGTTGGTCTTTTTCATCCGGCCGAGCAGCAGGTTCATCGCATCGAGAGGAGCGAGATCTGCGAGGGCCTGGCGGAGCATGTAAATTTTTTCGAGTTCACTTGGATGGTAAAGGAGATCTTCTTTACGGGTACCACTCTTGATGAGGTCGATCGCAGGCCAGGTTCTCCTGTCTGCTAAGCGTCTATCAAGAACAAGCTCCAAGTTGCCGGTTCCTTTAAATTCTTCAAAAATCACCTCATCCATACGAGAACCAGTATCAACAAGAGCTGTTGCAATGATGGTAAGGGATCCCCCCTCTTCGATATTGCGGGCTGCACCGAAGAGTTTTTTTGGTCTATGTAGAGCATTTGCGTCGACACCGCCGGAAAGAATTTTTCCCGAATGGGGCTGGACGGTGTTGTAGGCTCTTGCGAGTCTGGTTAAAGAGTCAAGGAGGATGACAACATCGTGGCCGTATTCGACGAGACGTTTTGCTTTTTCAATGACCATCTCGCTGATTTGGACGTGTCTTTCAGGGGGTTCATCAAATGTTGAGGAGACAACTTCCCCTTTAACATTGCGGGTCATGTCGGTTACTTCTTCGGGACGTTCGTCAATAAGAAGGACGATAAGGACAATTTCTGGATTGTTTTTTGCAATGGAGTTGGCAATGTTCTGTAGAATGATGGTTTTGCCGGTACGAGGAGGAGCCACAATGAGCGCGCGCTGCCCTTTTCCGATAGGTGCTGCTAGATCTAGCACTCTTGCTGTATAATTCTCTTTGGTCGTTTCCATCACGATCCGTTTATTCGGGAAAAGAGGGGTCAAGTTTTCAAAGAGGATCCTTTCACGGGCTTTTTCAGGGGGATCGTTATTGATTTTGTCCACTTTCAGCAGAGCAAAGTATTTTTCTTTTTCTTTAGGAGATCTGATCGTTCCGTAAACAGTATCTCCTTTTTTTAAGTCGAACCTGCGGATTTGTGCAGGAGAGACGTAGATATCTTCAGCTGAAGGGAGGTAGTTGTAGTTAGGAGAGCGTAGGAATCCAAATCCATCGGGAAGAACTTCTAAAACACCTTCGCCGACTAAAATTTCATTAGGACTTTCAGATTTGTATTTGACAACTTCAAAAACGAGTTGTGATTTGGTAAGAGCGCCGAGACCTTTTAGGCCAATATTTTTGGCATAGCCGGCGAGCTGTTCGATGTTCATCCTCTGCAGGTCTGCGATCTTTGTGATCGATTCAGGCCCAGGTGCAGGTCTTTCCACTAGCGGGGGGGGAGAAATTTTTACTCTTTCTGGTTCATTTTCTGTGTTGTTTTGATCATTTTCGTCTTGCATTTATCTTCCTCAAAATTTTTAATGTTTTATCTTCCAATTCTTCTAAAGTTCCATCATTAGTGATGACATAATCGGCACGGGCTGCTTTTTCTTCTTGCGGCATTTGTCTTGCTATCCGTTTTTCATCGTCCTGTGAAAGGGGTCTCTGCATTCCTACCACTGCAATTACGTAGTCGAAATATCCTTGAGCCTTTATCTCAAAAAGCAAGGGGATTTCCGCAACAAACAGTACGTATTTTTTTTCATTTTTAACTTTTTCATAACTCTTTTTAATTTCATCTATGACAATAGGGTGGAGAATGGCCTCTAGTTTTGCGAGTTTTTCACTATTTTCAAAAACCAGCCTTGCGATTTTTGAGCGATCAAGCTTTCCTTCGCTTACAACCTCAGATCCTAATTGTTTAATGATTTCTTGGTTAAGAGTATTAGAGTTTAATAATTGGTGGACAACTTCATCTGCACTAACAACATATGCACCGTTATTCTTTAAGATATGGCAAACAGAGCTTTTGCCAGATGCTAGGCCACCCGTTACGGCTACTTTCTTTAAATCCAAGTTTAACACTCCCCCCAATTTTTTCCAATGGAAATATCTACGACTAATGGAACTTTTAATTTGATGATGTTTTCCATTGTATTCTTAATGATCGGTTTTACTCTATGGATTTCGTGGTCTGGCACTTCGAAAAGAAGCTCGTCGTGGATTTGAAGAATCATATAACCCAGGGAATCGAGCTCAATCATGGCTAATTTGATGATATCGGCATTTGACCCCTGTAAGGGGGTGTTGACAGCAAGCCTCTCAGCCATAGCCCTAAAAAAGGGGTTTTTGCTATGGATTTCAGGTATGGGGCGTTGTCTCCCCGTAAGTGTGATTGCTGTCCCTGTTTTTCTGACCGTTTCCTTGCAAAATTCAAGATATTCTTTTACTTTCTTGTATCTTTCAAAATATTTTTCTATAAAGGTGGTGGCTTCGTGGTATTTCAGTCCCACTGACTGAGAGAGGCCAAAAGCTTGCTGTCCGTAAAGAATCCCATAATTCACTGCCTTTGCCTGTTGGCGCATCTGGGAGGTCACTTCATTCAAGGGGACGTTAAACACCAGGGAAGCTGTATAGGCATGTACATCAAGATTTTCATGGAAGGCTTTTAAGAGCTCTGGATCTTCACTTAAATGGGCTAAAAGGCGGAGTTCAATTTGAGAATAGTCTGCTCCGAGAAAGCTCCAATCAGAATGCTCTGGTTTGAAGGCTTCTCGGATCTTAACGCCCAATGCTGAGCGGATGGGGATATTTTGTAAATTTGGGTCTTGGCAGGAGAGTCTACCTGTTGCAGCTACAGATTGGTTAAATGTACAATGGATCCTTTTAGTTTGGGGATCCACTTGTTCTATGAGAGTTTGGGTGTAAGTAGAACGGAGTTTTTCAAGGCCTCGATATTCTAAAATAAGTTGGATGATCGGGTATTCATCTTGCAGCGTTTCTAAAATATCGGCGCTTGTGGAAGTAGAGCCTCTTGGCGCTTTGATATTTAGTTTTTCGTAGAGGATAACGCTTAATTGTTTGGGGGAATTAATATTAAATGTTTCTCCTGCGAGATCGTAAATATCTTTTTCTAAATGATGTATTTGGACGGAGAAATCATCATAAAGGCTTTGGAGTTTTTTTGTATCAACGTAAATCCCCCGTCTTTCCATAGAAGCTAGAACGGGTATGAGGGGAAGTTCTATCGATTCAAAAGTATAAGTGAGCTTTTTTTCTTTTATCTCTTTTTCTTCAAGTTCTTTTAATCTGCATGTGTAGTCGACATCTTCGCAGCAATAGTCCTTAATCTTTTCAATCTCAACTTCCTCCATGGAGATCTGGTTTTTCCCCTTGCCGATAAGATCGGTGATGGGAGTTTTCACTTTGCCAAATTTTTCTAAGGATAGCTGATCCAGACCATGTCTCGGATTTTGGGGGGTGAGAAGATAAGATCCAATCATGGTATCGAAGCTGATCTTCTTAATTTTGATCCCCTCGTTTAAAAGTATGTGATAGTCGTATTTGATGTTATGTCCGTAAAAGCTTGCGCGCCCAAAGAGGGGCCTTAAAGGGTCTATCAGCGCTGCGGGAACATACCATGCAACGCCTGGTTTTACCCCAAGGCCTATCCCTACGAGTTTTGCACTCATGAAATTCAAGCTAGTAGTTTCTGTATCGATGCAGATCTCTTTTTCATCTTTTAATTGCTCAAAGAGAGCCTGAGGGTCATCGACAAGGGTGTAAACTACATCCCTTTTTTTTTCTTCTTGGATCTCTAGATTTTTTAGGAGGGAAAGGAAGTTCATCTCTTGGTAAAAAGCCTGTACTTTTGCAACATCCGGTTCCTTAAGGCGGTAGAATATTTCTTCTTTGGGGATCTCAATTCCTAAATGGATAGTGGCAAGTTTTTTGCTCATCAATGCAATTTCTTTTCCCTCAGAGACGATCTGCTGCTTTTTCCCGCTAAGTTTTGCCGCATTTGCCAAAACTTCCTCGAGCGTTCCATATTCATTTAAAAGTTGTTCTGCGGCTTTAGGTCCAAGTCCCCTAAGCCCGGGAATATTATCTGAGGTATCTCCGACAATGGCTAAATAATCGATGATTTGCTCGGGAGTTACTCCATAGATTTCTTTAACTTTATCCGCATCGACAAGAAGATTTTCTTTATGGAGCTGGAGCATGAAAACATTGGGACTGATTAACTGGCAAAGGTCTTTATCGCTTGAGCATAAATAAGCTTTAGAATTTTTCTTTTCGGCCCATTTGGCTACAGTTCCCATTGTATCATCAGCTTCAACCCCTTCGATCTGCAGATAGGGGATTCCAGCGATTTCACAAAATTCAATAGCTTTTATTAGCTGAGGGACAAGATCCTCCGGCATCCCTTCTCTATGGCTCTTATACTCCTTGTAAATCTCAGTGCGGGAGCGCTTATTGTCAGGACCATCAAATGTTGCCACTAGATATTCTGGAGAAAAGTCATTCATCAGTTTGTAAATGGTGCGAATAAACCCATAAAGAGCATTTGTCGACTCCCCCCGCGCATTCGTCATCTTCGGAATGGCATAATACGACCGAAACAGCACATTCACCGCATCAACAATATAAATTTTATCCATGGGAAGACTCCGGAAAGGCAGAAAATAAATGTCGAAAAATAGACATGTCGGGTGGTGTGTCCCGCTTCGCTTGGCACACGCCCCCGCGACCCCCTTGAGCCTCACCTCGCTGCGCCAAATCGTGTGCTCGGAGGTCTAGCTGTGTGCCTACACAGCGTCGCCTCGCGCTGACCGCGCTTCCTGCGCTACGATTTTGCTTTGCGATCTGAGGCCGCCGGCTGCTCGTGCGCTCCTTCCCTGCTTCGCGGGGCCCTTCCGCGTCGTCTCGCAGAACCATCTTGCTTCCTCCGCCCTCCTTTCGATGCTCCAGGCAGAGGACTCCGAGAAAATGAATGATCTGCGAGATGACGCGGAAGGGCCCCGCGAAGCAGGGAAGGAGCGCACGAGCAGCCGGCGGCCTCAGATCGCAAAGCAAAATCGTAGCACAGGAAGCGCGTAGCGCGGGTGAAGCTGTGTAGGCACACAGCGATCCTCCGAGCACACGATTTGGCGAAGCGAGGTGAGGCTCAAGGGGGTCGCGGGGGCGTGTGGCGAAGCGCACACCACCCGACATGTCTATTTTTCGCATCTTAATTTTTTTTTCTTTCTTTTTTTCTTTTATGATTAAGGCTGGTATAAATAAAGGAACCTCCCGGAGAGTTTTGGGTTGGGGGCGCCGTCGATGGTGTGGGTTATCTTGTTGGTGAGGAAGGGGAGCTTGCCTTGTGCAAGTTCTGAAAGAAGGGAGCGTTGAACTTCAACTTTCACCACTTGATATTCTCCTTTAATTCCACAGGCTGCTGTAAGTGCTGCTAAGGCGGCCGCGTAATTGCTATCACCTTCATCGACGTAGCCCAGCTCCTGCGCACGCGGTCCGCTGTAGACCTGTGCTCCATATTCGTTAACTAATTTATCTCGGCTAAGATTTTTTCTGCCGGCTACCACAATGTCGACAAACTGCTGGTAGAGATAAGCTGTGATGTCGCGTAGAGATTTATCTTCACCTTCTTTCCAAGGCCTGAAGGGGTTGAGCATGTCTTTGTCTATCCCTTGTGTGAGGGTCTTGGACTGGATCCCCAGTTTGTCCATAGCAGTAGAAAAGTTAAAAGCTGGCCCGAGGATAACGCCGACAGAACCAATCACGCTGGCAGACGTTGCATAAACCATGTCTGAAGCAGAGGCGATATACATTCCTCCTGAAGCGCAAAGGCCATCGACAAAGGAATAAACGGGAACGTTGAATTTCTTTTTGTAGGCCAAAAGAGCTCTGTACATATTATCTGCATCTGTGACAACCCCGCCGGGAGTGTTAATGTAGAGTAAAACCCCCTTGACTCGGTTGTCACTTAGTAAATCTTCTCTTGAATCAAGGAGGATCTGTTCAAATTTTTCAGATGTTAACATCCCATCGCCAATGATTCCGGAAATGTCGATCCGTAAAATGGCAGGAGTAGAACTGTGGAGGAGGGTTCTGTTGCCCATTGCATCAGGAGCAATATAAAAATTGGATTTCTCAGGGATATGATTAGGAGCGGCTACAATTGCAATGATGATGCCGATCACTACCAGACCCGCAATGATACCTAGCATAGCAGCAAAAGATTTAAAAAAGGTGCGCACTGAAGAATAAAAGACAGAGTCTCGATTCATATAATCCTCATGGTTGCATTGATGTTAAAAGACTTTACTATTTATTAGCTAGGGCATAGATTCGTAGGCATGAATGTAAATATGGCTGTTTGGATCATTGAAGTTGGAGTAGGCATTCTTGTGTTGATTGCCGCTAACTATGCAATGAAACAAATCATGGCTTATTTTCGCAAGCGCTCGCTTACAGGAATGCATGACTGGAGAGAAAAGGTCGATCAAATTTTTTATTTCCCCCTCTATGTGATGTTATGGATCATAGGGGTGGTTTACGTTGTTGATATTGTGGGTTCCCAGTTTGGATTCCAAGCTTCATTAAATTATTTAAAGCCACTGCGCAATGCGGCTATTGTCGGTTGTTTTGGGTGGTGCTTAGTGCGTTGGAAAACCCATTTCTATAGTGCTCTTTTAGCCAAGCGGCGTGACGAGCACAAAATCGTCGATTTGGGGATCTGGCATGTTTTTGGAAGGCTTCTTTCTATTGCTATTTCGATCCTTACCGTATTGATTGCGTTGCAGTTTATGGGAATGAATATTGCCCCTCTTTTAGCATTTGGGGGCATTGGCGCTGCTGCAATTGGCTTTGCCGGAAAAGACGTGATCGCAAACTTCTTTGGTGGATTAATGATCCACATCACCCGTCCTTTCACATTGACAGATCAAGTTTCTCTTCCAGAAAAAAATATTGAGGGAACTGTAGAAGAGATCGGTTGGTATCTCACTTCGATTCGAGATAAAGATAAAAGACCGATCTACGTTCCTAATGCTGTTTTTTCCACTTTGCTTGTCATAAATCTCTCAAGAATGTCGCATAGAAGAATTCTTGAAACAATCGATGTGCGCTCATCAGATTTTTCTAAACTTAAAGCCATTACAGAAGAGATCAAAAGAAAAATTGCTGCTCATGGAGCCATTGATAAAAATTTGCCAATCTTGGTGTTCTTTAATTCTTTTAGAGAGTATTCGCTTGGGATCTATATCGACGTATATACTTTAGAGACCCGTTTTGATAAATACCTTGCCGTCAAAGAAGAGATCCTCATGAGAGTCCAAGAGATCATCACCGCCGCCGGCGCCGAAATCCCCACCCCCACCTACACCATTCATCAAACGCCTACAATTTAGCTTTTGCGCAGGCGATCAATTCTTGGCGTCGAGGATCCCAAGCTTTGCGCATTATTTCATTTGCATGAGTAAGCACTTCTTTGGCTTTTTCAGGATCAAAGGAAAAATATAAATCAGAGATGGTGACAAGTCTTTCGGCTTGTAAATAAGGGGCTACGAAGCACATATACTCAGCTTTTTCGAGAGCGATTTTTAGTGTTAGTGCACTATGCCCTCTCGCGATTTTCTGCTCTTCGACAGCGATCTTACAAAGAGCATCCACTACTAATATCTCTCCCTCCCCGATATGTACCAGCTTCCCATGTTCGTCTACGTGATATCCGTTTCTTAGATATTCACGTGCTGTCGTTAAATAGCTTTGAGCATAATTCTCTCCTGCAGCAACACATGCTTTTCCCAATTCATAATAGACCTGAGACCAGGCAAATTCACAAGCACGCTTTTCTGCAAAGGGAACTATGTCATCTAAATGCCTTGCTTCTTCAAGTTCGATTGGACTATCAACTGTGAGTAAGCTTCTAACTTGAGCTATTTTGCACAAAGACACAATCTTATCCCTTATTGAAAATTTGTCATTTACTGTTATAGCATAGACATTTCTTCGGGCTAGGGACAACGGAAAACGGGCAGAAAAACCGCATCCTTGATCGTAAAGGTGTTGAGCAACATTGCAATAACTTTCTACTTTCCCTTTGGTTGTAGAAGAATAGCCATGAGCTGCGTATAATTCTTTCGCCATACTTGGTCTTAATAAACCTGGAACAAGACATGCCATATTAGTTACTCCTTGAATATTTAAGGTCTATATTATCCTAGAAACGGATAAAAAACGCAACTCTACAAACGTGAAACATTGGATTAAATCACATTTTATTATAAAATTTAAGCTAAATAACAATAAAAGATGAGCAATTATGCCTATTGTAGGGATGGGTTCTCAGAGAATCCCTGAAAGTCCTAGTTCTTCCTCGGCGGTTAGCTCTATAACAAAAAGCCTGTTAGGGCGTGGTAGCAGATTTCTTGACTTGGCAGAGTTCGAGGAAGGCGAGGGTGCCGAGGACGATGAAGATGCAGTAGAGGTACCAGGGGAAGGCGACATTTAGGGTGAGGCCGATGAGGACGAAAAATTGGAGAGCTGTTGAGATCTTTCCCCAGCGGACTGCTTTGCATTGGTAGGCATTCCAGTGGCCAGAGAGGCCTAGGTAGATGCCGAAGAAGATGAGGAAGAAGTCGCGCGAGATAAAGGCGCAGGCTTCCCAAATTTCAAGCCGGCCTTGTACGAGGAGGACGCCGAGGACAAAGAAGACAAAAAATTTGTCCATGGCAGGGTCGAGGACAGCGCCGAATTGGGAGGCCTTATTGGCTCTGCGAGCGAGAAAGCCATCGATGCTATCTGAGAGCATGGCTAAAAAAATCACAGCAATGCGCAAGCTCGTGTTTTCAATGAGAAAAAGGAGAGCTAAAGGGGCTCGTAGTAGTGAAAGTCCGTTAGCAAGGTTAAACATAATTTATTAGGTAAGTTTCTTTCTCTTCTTATACCAAATCAACCCAATTACAGAAACACCTAAAACGGCGAAAATGAGGATATTGAAGGTCTTGATCTTTTCGCATAGGAGTTCGTAGTTTTGCCCTAAAGCAAAGAAAAGGAAAAAGAGTGTGCTTGTCCATATTGTACAGGCACATAGGTCGCGAATAACAAATTTTTGAAAAGGGATTTTACTCATTCCCGTTGACATAAAGATACAGTTACGGGCGCCGAAAGGGATAAACCTGCCTACAATAAGGGTCCAAAGGCCGTATTTTTCGTAAAAAACTTTTGTCTGAGCAATTCTCTTCTCAGAGATGATTTTAGCAAAGAAGGGTATTTTTAACAGTTTGGCCCCCAGAATCCTTCCAAACCAATAGGAGATCCATGCTGAAAAGATGCAGCCGAAGAGGATGCTACAAAAAAGAATGATCTTGTTTTCCGGGATGACATTCGCGGCTAAAATAGCAGCAAGCAGTATAATCAAGTCAGCACATAAGGGGATATTTAGACCGGCTAGCAGAAGCGCACAGAAAAAAATCCAATGGGCTAAATGAGCATTTGCAAAGATAAACTGGCTTAACTGGTCCATCGTCTACGCCTCTTGGTTCGCTAAAGTTGGGTCAACATCCGGAACAGAGATGGTTTCGTTTTGGGCGGTGAGTTGATTAAATTTCTTGCCGAGGGACTTAACAGCAACGATCCATCCGCCTATTGCAAAGAGCAAAATGACGCCGACGTAGGGTGTGCTTAAAAGGATAGTGCCAAATACCATAAGGAGTCCTTGATGGATCACTGAACCGCCCGATTTACCAAGTCTCGATCCTACCCCATCAATAGCAGCTTTCCCTTTTAATTTGCACTCTTTGCTTAGAGGAATGAAAGAAAGTTCTTTTGTTACGTCGAAAAGGGTGTACTTCGATGCTCTTGAAAGACAATTTTGCATTGAGCCGAAAAAGACTCCAATTGCAAGAGGTGTAGCGCCAAAAAGGGCTGCGATAAGAGTTGCGGTGTTTGAATCTTTAAATAGCATAAAGGCGAAAAAGCCTATTCCGGTAATGAGGAGAATCATGGGAGGGATCATTGCGCTGAAGGTCCAGCTAAACTTACGGATGATATTACCCGAGATGAATATCGAGGTTGTAGTGGCCAAAATTCCGATTGCGGTAAGGACTTGTCCCATGTAAGCATTAAAATCGCCAGGGTTAGGATAAAGTTGTTTTACTTGGTCTTTCCATACGACTTCAACGAGGTTTAAAGAGAGATTGTACATGAGGACGATAACTGCAATGCAGATCAAATATTTAGACTTTGCAAGATAGGCAAAGTTTTTACGCATTCCCATTTTAATTTCTTGTGTGGCAGCAGTTGTAGTTTTCGACTGGTAGCCATAGCCTTTAACGTGAAGATAGCGGAAAAGACACATGCAAGCTATGCCAAAGATGATGATCAACCCATTGATAAAAAAGACCGATTGTCCCCAAGCATCTTGCCCAAAGGGAAGGCTGGGATTAAACGTATGATGCGATAAAAGAGTAGAAACTTGGCCAGAAACGACTCCGGAAAAATTGCAACTTATTCCTAAAAGTCCATAAAATCTTCTTGCATCGCCAACGGTGGTGACCTCATTGGCAAATCCCCAAAAAAGGACTGTCATCATCATTGTACTCCACATCTCAGACATGATGTAAAAAGAGGTGAAGGTCCAGTTGCGGAACATCGCAATCATTCCTTTAAAGCCGACGGGCAGGATTTCTTGGAGTCTATCTGCAAATGCATTTGGGTGAAGATGGTCTCTAAGGGGATAAAGGATAAATCCAAAAAGGAAAAAAAAGATTAGGAAGATCGACATCAAGGCATAAAAAACATTTTCTCTTTTTAGCTTATTAGATAGGCGTGTGAAAATCCATGTAAATAACAGCGCACAAGGGAGGATTCCCCAAACTTTAATAAAGGGAATAGCCTCAGCACCAGACGCTGGAGCAGTGACTACAAGGGCATCCTTGGTTGCGCGAAGAAGATTGTAATTAAAGCAAATAAGAAAAAACATAATTAACATGGGAATAAACTTCTCATGTTCATGCCTATGGACAGGCCAGAGAAAGGAACGTATTTTACTAAATTCCATGACCCCTCATTATATAGATCTTGCCATATAATAAAAGGAAAATAAAGAAAAAGTAAAGGATTTTTTTGGAAGAGGAAGATCGGGCACGCACGCGGGCACGGGCACGGGCACGAAAGAGGGAAGAGGTTAAACTTTCTTCTCTTTCCGGATTTCGTGCCCGTGCCCGTGCCCGCGTGCGTGCCCGATCTTATTCTTCTATCTTGTTGGAAAGAACATCTATCCCCGGAAGATGCCCGAATTCAATTAATTCTAACGATGCCCCGCCGCCGGTGGATATATGGGAAAATTTTGAGGCGAGGTTCAAGGCGTTAATGGCTGCAGCGGAGTCGCCGCCGCCGACGATCGTGGTGGCGTTTTTGAGGTTGGCGAGGGTGTGGGCTATGGAGCTGGTCCCCTTATCAAAAGGAGGGGTTTCAAAGACTCCCAAAGGGCCATTCCAAAAAATAGTTTTGGCGTTTTGTAGCTCTAAAGACCATTCTTTAATAGTTTCTGGGCCAATATCCATCCCTTTAGCTCCGCTCGGAATAGTAGAAACAATATTTGTATTTTCGATGACAGTGTCTTTGGGAAGGTGAATTTTGCCGGATTTAAGTAATTCCTTTGCAAGTTCGATCTGTTCATTCTCGCATAAGGAGTCGCCAATGGGTAGACCTTGGGCTTTTAAAAATGTATAAGCCATGGCGCCTCCAATAAATATTTTGTCTGCCTTTTTGATAAGAGACTTCAACACCCCTATTTTACTGGAAACTTTAGAGCCTCCGACAATGGCAAAAAAAGGAGTTTTTGGATTTTCTAGGATCGAGGTTAAATAGTTGTATTCTTTTTCCATCAAAAAGCCCATGGCGGCTTTTCCGTGGAAATACTCTGCAATTTCATATGTGGAAGAGTGTTTCCGGTGTGCAGTGCCGAAGGCATCGTTGACGTAAAAATCTCCTAGTTCGGCCAAATTTTTTGCAAACTGAGGATCTTTTTTGGGATCTTCTTCCGCAGGGTTTTGTCGTAAATTTTCTAAAAGGATGATGTTTCCTGTTCCATCTGGGAAATCAACAGGTTTTCCTAAAAGTTCTGAGAGTCTTTTTGCACATGGGGCAAGGGATGCGCCAGATTTGCCAAGGTGGGACATGAGGACGAGCTTTCCCCCTTTTTCTAAGACGTACTTGATTGAAGGGAGAGATTCTCTGATCCTTGTGTCATCTCCAATGGATCCATCTTTATTTAAGGGAACGTTGAAATCGACACGCATGATGATTTTTTTCCCCTCAATGGGCAGATCACGCAGAGAGAGTTTTTTCATAACGCTGAAAAGGGGTTTGTTGCTTGTTTAAATTGGTTTCCCATTTTCCTCTTTTTGAGTTCTGTGCGGAGGGAGAAAAGGAGATCCTGGTCAAAATCTTTATGCGCTGCCCATTGAAGATATTCAATAGGAATTTCAGCAAAGGGTCTTCCCTTATGTTTTCCTAGGGGCATTTTTTTTAGAAGGATCGGTCTTTTTAAACGCTCTTGAATTTCTTCAGTTGTTTTAAATCTGTTTGCTAAGAATTTGAATACCTCAATATTAACGACAACGTCGTTCATTGCTCTATGAGCTCCCTCTTCTTCAATATTAAAATGCTCCCTAAGTTTCTCTAGGGAATTTGTAGGGCTCTCTCCGTAAAGTCTCGCAAGTCGCAAGGTGTCTAAGCTGGGCCTTGAGGAGATATTTGACGCGATGTTATGTCGTTTTGCAGATTGGGAAAGAAATGCGATGTCAAGTCCGATCCCATGCCCAATAATTACATGATTTCCGATAAATTTAAAAAAATCGGGAAGAACATCTTGAATTTTAGGCTTACCTTTTACCATTAACTGCGTGATATGATGAATTGCCATGGATTCGGCAGAGATTTCACATTCAGGGTCAATAAGAGTTTCAAACTTATCTAGGATCTCGTTCAGAGTGAAGCGGATTGCAGCAAGCTCAATAATTCGGTCTTTTTCTGGATCAAGGCCAGTTGTTTCGCAGTCTAAACAAATAAATGTGTCTGTTTTAATTAATCCCATTAATCAACCCTAAAAGTACCTTTCTGCATTTGCCGTCTTTGATAGTATAATTTACAGAAGGGAACCTTTTAAGGCCAAGGATCTCCTCATTTAGTTCCTTAACTTTATCTGTTTTAGTAAAAACAAGGATGAGATTTTTCTGGTTGTGTTCTGCCCATTCAATAAAGGCATAGTCTTCCTTTGTCGGAGGGTGTCTCGAGTCTAATAATAGCAAGATCGCTTTTAATGGGCGGGTTTTTAAATAATTGTCTAAATCCTCCCCCCATTTTAGTTTTTGTTGTTTAGAGACCTTAGCGTATCCATAGCCGGGGAGGTCTACTAGGATATACTTTTCATCGACATTAAAAAAATTTAACAATTGTGTCTTCCCAGGTGTTGAGGAAACGCGCGCCAAATTTTTTTGGTTATATAAGTGGTTAATAAGAGAAGATTTGCCCACGTTTGATCTTCCAACAATGGCGATTTCAGGCAAAAGAAATTCTGGAGGATTGGCCAGGGCCGACTGCAAGAATGTCACTTTATGATTCATAGGTAATCTCTCTTATATTCTCGTCCACATGACGGATGCGAATTCTTAAGGTATTTTCAGGTAAAATGGGTCTGATCCTCTCTGCCCATTCGATTAGGCAAATCCCTTTTCTTAAGTATTCTCCAAATCCCATAAATATAAATTCTTTCTCGTCTCTAATGCGGTAGAGATCAAAATGAAAAACATCATTTGGATAAATATGCATATAAGAGAAGGTTGGACTGGTCACTTCTGAGGGATCAATTTTTGCCAGGGTGGAAGCAATCGACTTTATAATCGTTGTTTTTCCTGCACCTAGCTCGCCAAAAAATGCCACTACTCCATTTTCTGGTAAAACTTTGGCAATTTCTTTCCCTAAAGCAACCGTTTCTTCTAAATCAAAGAGCACTTTCCTCATCTTTATCTTCTTCCTCTTTATCTTCTTCCGTCCACTGTGACACGTAGGGGGCAAATTCATCGATGGTAGAGAGAGATTCAACAAAGGAGGAGATCCTGCTTTCTTCGAGTTGCTTTTGGATAAACTCTAAAAAATGGTCCTCAATCTGAAAGCGGTTCTGGCTGGGTACTTCAACGAGTTCAAGGGGTTTAAGTTGATTTTTTAAAAAATCATCTATAATAGCTTGCTTGCTGTTGAAGAGTTTTCCTGTTACGGCAGAGGAGTAGACAACTTTTGTGATAGGTTCTTTTCTTTGAACAATATAATTTTTAATTACATCGGGATCTTCAGAAACATAAAACCGTTTTACCTTCAATCCCCCAATTCTTTCCTTATTTTCGGGACAGTTAGAAACCCAGTCGTAGATAGCGTCTTGTGGATTTGGGCAGGTATTGTCTCCAAAAACTTTACCTGTAAAAGGGCAAATGTAAACTTTTTTTGTGTTCTCATCCACTCCCTGCTGCCCTATTTGGATTTTGATTTCCGTTTCTCTCCAGAGTTTGCCTTGCGACTCAAGTGCTTTAACTAGTTCGTCTTGGCTTTGATAAATCTTTTTTTCACGGATAAAAAGAACAGGTTTAATGTGGAATTTTTTCTCCAGAAAGTAGAGATAGGTAGTGATTAAGTCAGCTTTTTTGTTTTTCTTAAGGAATTTGAGAAGCTCATCTTTCAAATTTTCACTAATGACAAGTGTTGCCATGTTGCCCCTTCTTTTATTTTTTGATTGTCTGAGGGTAACTCATCGTTTCATTAATGATCAAGCGGAAAGAAACAAGTGCTTTTTTATTCTTTTTATGAGATCCTTTCCAAAACGAGGTTTAAACTATGCCACTTATAGCAGAAGATACCCTAGTTATTGAAGAAATTGATGTTTCAGATTACGAAAAAGTTGTTATCGCTACTGATGAGAAAGTGGGGCTAAAAGGGATTATTTGCGTTCATAATACCAAACTCGGGCCTGCGCTCGGCGGGATTAGAATATACCCTTATGCAACTTTTGCAGATGCAATGACGGATGTGAAACGCCTTGCAAGAGGAATGACATACAAGTCTGCGATAGTCGAAACGGGAATGGGCGGAGGTAAAAGTGTGATCATCGCCGACCCTAAGAAACATAAGACGCCGGAGCTCCTGACCTCGTTTGCAAGGGCTGTAGATAGTTTGAAAGGTCTTTATATATGCGCGGAAGATGTAGGTTGCACGACAGAAGATGTGATGCATATCCAAAAAACAACACCCTTTGTTGTAGGGCTTCCTCATAAAAAAAGCAGCGGCAATCCTGCTCCTTTTACTGCTTGGGGAACGTATCGAGGGATACAATCTGTATTTAAAAAAATTTATAATGATGAAAGTGTCAAAGGACGCACCATTGCGATTCAAGGACTTGGAAGTGTCGGTGCCATTGTTGCAGAGCTCCTGTTTTGGAATGGCGCCCGTCTGATTGTAACGGATGTCGATAAAGAAAAAGCTCTGAGGCTTGCCAAGCAGTTTAGCGCAGAATATGTTGCTCCGGATATTATTTTAGAAGTGGAGTGCGACCTTGTATCTCCTTGCGCATTAGGTGGAACCATCAATGCAGATTCCATTAAGAACCTCCGCTGCAAAGGGATTGGCGGATGTGCCAATAATCAACTTTTAAAAGACACCGATGCAGATCTGCTTTATAGAAGAGGAATTCTCTATGCGCCAGATTTCCTGATCAATGCAGGGGGGCTGATTAATGTAGTGAATGAGCTTGCAAAAGAAGGCTACCAGCCAGGTGTTTCTAGAAATAAAGTTGATCAGATTTACGAGCAACTTATGCTCATCTATGATGTAGCCGACAACAATAAGTACTCCACGCATAAAGCAGCTGTAGAAATTTGCGACTACAGGCTGAAATACGGCTTGGGAAAGAAAGCGGGGTCTCTTTATTTCCACCACTCTGATTATGAAAAATCTATCTGAGCTTTTAGCTGTAAAGGCAAAAAAAGCTATTTTTGAGGCTTGCGGGCAAGAGGATATTGAACCTGAGATCACTCAGAGCACTCAGCCCCAATTTGGTCATTATCAGTGCAATAATGCTTTAAAGCTTGCCAAGATCTTGGGGCAAAACCCCAGACAGATCGCTGAAAAAATCGCGGCAAGTTTTGATCGTTCGGGCATTAGTAAAATTGAGATTGCCGGTCCCGGTTTCATTAATATTTTTTTCGACCCTTCTTATCTAGCTCACGATGTAGAAAAAATAGTAAAGGATCCCCATTTGGGCATTGATAAAACCCAGCCCCCGCAAAAAATAGTCGTTGAATTTTCCTCTCCCAATGTCGCTAAAGAGCTTCATGTCGGGCATATCCGCTCCACTATTATTGGGGATTGCCTGGCAAGACTTTTTGAGTTTTTGGGAAATGATGTCCTACGCCTCAGTCACCTCGGCGATTGGGGAACCCAGTTTGGGATGCTCATCGCGTACATGAAGGATAATAAAGTCAAAGAAAATGCCGACCTATCTGATCTGATGGGATGGTACAAGCTTTCAAAGAAAAGATTCGACGAAGACCCTGATTTTAAAAAACGGGCTCAACTCGAAGTGGTAAAACTTCAAGCGGGCGATCCAGGATCCTTAAAGGATTGGAAAATGATCTGTGAGATCTCCCGCAAAGGGTTTCAAGAAATTTACCATCTTTTGGATGTTAAAGTTATTGAGAGGGGAGAATCTTTTTATAATCCCTTCTTAAAAGAAATTGTAGAGGATCTTGATAAGAAAGGACTCATCACTATTTCTAATGGGGCAAAATGTATCTTTTTAGAGGGGTATGAGATCCCCATCATTATCCAGAAAGCAGATGGGGGCTATAACTACGATACAACCGATATGGCAGCCATACGTCATCGGGTCTCTTGCGAAAAAGCAGACCGGATTATCTATGTTGTTGATGCAGGTCAATCTCTCCACTTTCAAATGCTTTTTGCCGCAGCAGAAAAGGGGGGCTACGTCGATCCCAAAAAGACAAAATTGGAACATGTCGCATTTGGCGTTGTTCTTGGCCAAGATGGAAAAAAATTCAAAACAAGATCAGGCGAAACAGAAAAACTGATCGATCTAATCACCGAAGCAATTGACAAGTCTAAACAAGTTCTGCAAGAGAGAATGCCCGGTATTACAGAAGCAGAGCTCAATGAATATGCAACCATTTTAGGTACCGACGCGATTAAATATGCCGATCTCTCCTCTCATCGCGTCAAGGACTACATGTTTAGTTATGAGAAGATGCTCCGCTTTGAAGGGAACACAGCTCCTTTCCTCCTCTACGCCTACGTCCGTATCAATGGGATTAAGAAAAAAGTTGGCAAAGATGTCACCCAAATCACCTCAAAAATTCAGCTTGTGCATCTCACTGAAATTGCCCTAGCTCTCCACCTGCGCCAATTTGGCGAAGCTCTCGATGCAGTTTCTAAAGAACTTCTCCCCAACAGACTCACTGATTATCTCTACATCCTAGCTGAAAAATTTCACCTTTTCTTCCACGACTGCCGCGTCGAAGGCTCCCCCCAAGAAGAGAGCCGCCTCCTCCTCTGCGAAGCAACGTCGCGCATCCTCAAGCAAGGACTGAGCATCCT
>JABDAY010000022.1 GCA_013288895.1 Chlamydiota bacterium
CCGCTTCCTGGTTTAGGCACATCTGTAAGTTATTCTTAGGTACATCGGGTCTAGGATTTTTCCTTAAATACCTTATTTTAAGGTGGTTGTGATGTTAATGAGTTATAGGGACTTGCTCTATAACTCACTTTATGCTATAATTATGAGTTATAGAGGGGAGGTCTATAGCTCATGCCGTGGAACTGGGAACTGGCCAAATGGCCGCAATTTAGTTATGATCCTGAAGCGATTGCTCCCCTAGAAAGGCAATTTCTTTTGGGGGTAGGAAGTGCGTTTGCCTATCTAAAAACTATAGATAAGCAAGATTATAAACGCTTTATCGTTGAAATCCTTAGTACGGAAGGTCTGGAAAGTTCCAAAATTGAGGGGGAAACCCTTGATAGGGAAAGTTTACAATCCTCCATTAAAAGACATTTAGGATTGGATAGTGCCCTAAAGAAAAGGAGAAATAAAGAGTCCGGGATGGCAGATGTTCTTTGTCAGGTGTATGAATCGTTTAACCAGCCCCTGACCCATGAAATGCTCTGGCAGTGGCATGCGCTGTTATTTAAGGAAGTATCGGGTATTAGTGATTGTGGTAAATACCGCATACATGCGGAGCCGATGCAAATTGTGTCGAATCGGTACGATTCTCCAATAGTTTTCTTTGAGGCGCCTCCTTCAGGAAAAGTTTTCGATGAGATGACAGCATTTATTGCTTGGTTCAATTCTCTCTCTACTGGGTCCATTTTGGGACGGGTAGCCATTGCTCATATTTACTTTGAGAGTATTCATCCCTTTGAAGATGGGAATGGAAGGATTGGGCGTGTTTTAGTGGAAAAAATGCTTTCTAGAGAAATGGGCCGGCCAATACTGATTGCGATTTCTAAAATGTTAGAAAATAGGAAAAAAGAATACTACTCAGCTCTTGAGAAATGTAACCGGACGTTGGAGGTGCAACATTGGGTAGAGTTTTTTGCCTCTATTGTTCTGCAAGCACACGAAGAATCGATGGGTTTGCTCTACTTTTTAATCAAAAAATCAAAGATGCTAAATGCTCTTTCCGGTGAGCTCAATCCACGTCAACTGAAAGTGTTGCTCAGAATGTTTGCAGAAGGTCCGGGTGGGTTCAAGGGGGGCTTGAGCGCTGAAAATTATATTGCAATCACAAAGGCTCCAAGAGCCACAGCTACGCGTGATTTAACAGATTTAGTCAAAAAAGGGGCGCTCGCAAAAACCGGAGAACTTCGTCACACTCGTTACAGATTGAATCTTGATTTTATTGCTTAGGCCATTAATAATGAAAAAAATGCGAGGAGGTGCAAAGATGAAAAAATGGACAGTAAAGCTTCTTATAGGGGCTATTTTAGTGGTCGGGTCAGTTTTTGGTTATGCTATTCTCACTCCAAAAATGCCTAACAAAAATCATGTGAATTATACCGCGAAGGCTCTAAGTTCTTGCCCGCGTATTTCCACAATTTCACACTTTCTTTCTGATGAAGAATGTGACTATTTAATTACTCTAGCAAGGCCTGGGCTTGAAAGGTCAACAGTAGTTGATGAGTCAGGCTCTATGCATAGTGTTCTGGATGATCGGAGGACGAGCGAAGGCATGTTTCTTGCGAATAATGAGAAAGATCCTATTTTGCAAAGGATTGAAGCTCGGATTGCAGATCTCACGCAGATCCCTCAAGAAAATGGTGAACAACTTCAAATCCTCCATTATGGTGTTGGAGGAGAATTTCAGCCCCATTATGATTATTTTTATAGTGATACTGCCGGAGGAAAAGCAAACTTGGAACGCGGGGGGCAAAGAGTGGTCACAGTAATTATGTATTTAAATACTCCCGAAGCTGGGGGAGAGACTATTTTCCCGGAGGCGCATAAGTCTGTGACTCCAATGAAAGGTTCTGCAGTCATGTTCCATAATTGTCTTCCATCTGGAGTCGAAGATCCTTTAACGTTGCATGGTGGAGCGCCTGTGAAAGCAGGAGAAAAGTGGATCGCAAATAAATGGATGCGTAAGGGGACTTTTCATTAAATGGGACACCGTTCGCGCAAAGGCTTGCAGGGGAAAAAGAGATACATTTTTCTCTTTATTTCGACAATTTTTCTGACGGTTTTCTTTTTTCGCAACATTCTGATTGAGGAGTGTGTTTCGTATGCCCTTCGAAGGGGTGAGTGCACTTGTGAAAAAGTGATATGGAGCGAGGGGAAAGGGTATATCTATGCGTTAAGCATGGAAAAAGAAGATTGTCAGTTAAGTATTGATAGAGTTGAGGTTGACCTGCGCCTTAATGGTTTGTATCTGGAAGCTCACCTGAATCTTTTTCATCCCGACATCACTCTAAGCCGAGGAGTTATTCTTCCTGGGTTTCTCCCTTCCCGTTTTTTTGGACTTAAACTCGATGTGGAAGATGGTGTGCTCAATTTTGGGGAGGAGGAGTTTCATTTTGCTTTTCAAAGCGGTGAAGAAAGGGAAAAAATGGGCTCTTTATTTTTGCAGGACCCTGAACTTTTTATCGATTTAGAGAAAAGGGGAGAGGGAATTTCTGTAAATTTAGAGATTATGGGCGCAGAGTGTGAAAAGATAGCTCGCTTGGCTTCTTTCATTTACCCTCATGAATTGGAAGAAATTTCGGGGCTGATAGATGTTAAGGCTGAAGGGATAGTCAATTTTCCTCTTCTTTTGAGCGAACTGAAATTTGATATCGATTTTAAAGATACACATTTTGTTTATTCTTCTTTAAATTTTTCCCATTTGAATGCTCATCTAGTTTTTGATGGGATCCCTCAATGCGACCTGCGGGGAGAATTAAATGACTGTGCGATTGATCTTCGGGGCAAAGGTGATGCGATTGTCGGAAGTGTGATGGGAATTCCTCTGGAGATTTTACTTCATGAAAGAGGGGGAGGCTTTGATGCTGACCTTAAATTCACCTACCAGGAGCTTCCAGTAACGGGAGTAATTTATTTTACCTCAAAATCGATGGATGGAAAACTTGATTGCGGCGACATCATCGAATTTGGCTGTGAATATGAATCCTTTGACAAGTTTGAAGGATGGATCTTAGCAGAGAAACTTAAGCCAAATACTTACGGTCGGTTTTTAAAGGGGATGGAACTCGCGGGGGATATCGAGCTTGCATCAAAATTTTACGAGGGGGGAATTATATTCTCTTTGCAGGGGAAAAAAATCGAGTTTAACCACCCTTTATTTGAATTCTCAAGCGATACATTAAGTGGAGAGATTGATTATACAAATGGAGTTTGGTCAGGTAGGATCCCTCTCGCAAATGCCTCTTTAAGAGAAAAAACCCTGAACCTTTTTTTTGAGCAGCTTTATTCTACCCTTTCCTTTGAGAACACCTCTTGGTTTTTAGAGAATATAGAAACTAATTATTCAGGATTGAAGATTGAGGCCGATGCACAAGGAGACCTAAACGAATTTAGGCTAGTGACAACAAAGATTGAAGGGGATGTGGCCCCACTTTGCAAATTAGCGCCAAATTTTGCAGTATTTCCTTTAGAGGGGAAGATAGTCAGTAGAGAAAATGGGTTTTGCCTTGATGTACAAGACACGAAAGTGGAGTGGAATTTTAAAGGGTCTGTTGTAGAGGGGAGTGTTGCATCCTTTTTGCAAGATCTCTCTTTTGATATAGGAGTGGGCTCAAAAGAGGAGAGTTTGACCATATGGAACGTAAAAGGGAAGTTTTTGGAAAACTACACCCTTATAGGACATCAGATCTACAAAGATAAAAAGGGAGGGGCTGTCGATCTTTCCCTTCTATCCCAAGAAAAAGAAATTGCCCGCTGTATTGCTAAATTAGATGAAAAGGGGATTTCATTTGATAATGAACGCTGCCACCTTTTTGGATCGGAACCCAATATTATTTCCTTAGAGTTAAACAAAGATTATTCTGAATGTGTAGCCTTTGAGATGAAGCCCCATATTTTGGCCCATGGGCTTAAAGCAACGTGTGACTTTTTAAGCGGATGTAATTTGGTTCCCCTCATCAACTTCGGGCAAGTGGCTTTGCATGGGGATATCTTTGCTCATATTCTCTATCAAAAAAACAAAGATTTTGTATTTTCTGCAGAGAGCAAAAACCTAAAGTTAAACCAAACTCCCCTTTCCAGAGCTTACATTAGAGGGAAAAAATGTGGCCCAGAATATGTGATAGAGCAATTAACTCTGGGGAATTTTGGCTTAAAGGCTGTAGCAGTCCAGCAAAAAGATAAGTGGCAAGTTCCCGATTTTGAAATCAGAATGCCAGAGCTTGTTTGTCAAGGAGAGGCTGAGGTTGATGTGAAAAACCAGAAGTGTGTATGTGCGCTTCAGGACCTTGAAATTAATGCAACTTCGGTCATTGCAGCAAAACCGATACAATTATCCTTAACGTATGATTTTGATCCCCTGACTATTAATGGAAATATCAAAGATGGAAAATACAATGAGCTTCCTCTAAAGAACCTTTTGTTTAAATGGCAGCCCAATACTTTTGTCCTCGGTTGTAAGGCGTTGGTCAATGACAAAAGTTTGTTTGCACAGCTTCACCTCGATTTTGAAAATGAGATTCTGGGAATGGTAAAGTTGCAAGAAGATCCCCAAACAGAGGGGTTGAAGATTTTATTCAAGCAGGGAAATGATATTCATAGTGTAGGAGGCAATCTAAGCGGTCTTGAGGTTCAGTTAAAAAAGAAAGGGGCTGGGCAATTAGTAGGATCCATCTCAATTGATGGAGAAAAAGCCTCTCCTCTTTTTCCCACAGCCATCCAAGAACAGCTTAAAAAATATCAAGTTGGCGCAGGTTACATATTTGAAGGTGTTTTTTCTAGCAAAGGTTTTGAAGGGATATTGAAAGGAAAAGAGTTTTCCCTTTTGGGCTATCAACTCCACAACCTCAACGCTGAAATTGAAGCGACGACGGGTAGGCTCTACATTGGTAATTTGAATATAAAAGATACTGTAGGAATTGTTGAAATTAAAGAGATTAAGCTCGCAGATTGGATGCTAGATATCCCTATCATCCAAATAAAAGCAAAACCTCACGATAAAAAACCTTTTATTATTAGAAACTTCACCCTTTTAAATGTGACAGGTAACATAAAAGATTTGGCTACACTCAAAGGGAGCGGGCAGCTCTATTTCACTAATCAAGACAAAAAAGAGCCCCATTTCCTCGATGTTCCCTTAGATATTATTAAATCATGGGGGATCGACCTTGGCCTTCTCACTCCTATCCAAGGGGAGATTGATCTTCAACTTATTGGAGAAAAGCTCTATCTCACAGAGCTTAGAAATATGTTTAGCGAAGGCAACCGGTCAGAATTTTACTTAGCAAGGAGCGATTCCTATATTGATATAAAAGGCAATCTCCAGATCGATCTAAAAATGAAACAAGATGTTGCCTTAAAAATCACTGAACCCTTCGTTCTTACCATCCGCGGCACCCTTAAAAAACCCAAATATGGCCTTGGCACGTAAATTACTCTCTTTAATTACCTCTTCTCCTTTTCACCTTTTTTTTCCTCCTCTATGCTTGCATTGTGATGAGAAAATCGAAAGTCATAAAAACCCTTTATGCCCTGCTTGTTTAAAAGAGCTCATCCTTCTCGATCCTTTAGGCAAATGTCTTCATTGTTTTACCCATTTAGAAGATAACAAGCCCCTTTGTGACAATTGCTTTCAAAACCCCGCCCCCTACAAAAGAGCTGCCAGTGTCTTCGATTACCAAGGACCTGCTTCATCGCTCATTAAAGCGCTCAAATATCAAAGTAGAACAGACTACGCCAAAGATGTTGCTGCCTTCATGGTGATGCAATTAGAAAACCTTAAATGGCCTCTGCCTGACATCATCATTCCCGTTCCCCAAACAACGCTGAGAAAAATAGAAAGGGGCTTTAACCAAAGTGCTCTCATAGCAAATCATCTCGCCCAAATGCTCAACATAGAAACCCTAGAAGTTTTAAAACGAAAAAGCGGCGGCTTTTCTCAAAGCAGCTTGAGTAAAGCCCAAAGAGAAGAGCTCTCAAAAGACCTTTTCTACTGCAGAGAACAAACAGATCTTTCGGGCAAAATAGCCCTCCTCATCGACGATGTCCTCACCACTTCGACCACCCTCCGCTGCTGCGCCGCTGCCCTCAAAGAGGTTTTCCCCAAGTCGATCTACGTTCTCACCTTCTGCCACGCCGAAAAATACTAAAAAATATTTTAAGCTCAGAGAATCTCCAAAACATGTATACTTCTACTTTTTAACCAACGGTAAGGTTTCCTAATGGCATCTTTAACTCCTGTTTGTCCACCGCAAGAGCCTGTATCAATTATTTTTCTGGATGTGGACGGGGTTTTATTTAGTGAAATCTCCCCGTCTACTAAAGCAAAGATCATCAAAAAGATAAACGAACTATTTGAAAAAAAAGGAGGGGGCTTTACAAAGATGGAATGGGGAATTGCCCAAAGTCATTTTTTCTCTAAAGCAGCTGTCGGTAATCTGATGAAATTAATTGAAAGAGTGAGTAAGGTCTCGCGTGTTGTAATTGTTATTTCATCGAGCTGGAAGCTTGCAGGAACTGTTGAGGAGTTAAGAGACCGGATATTTGCTATAGCCCCATTTTCTAAACTCATCATTGATAAAATTCCAGCTAATGATGAGCAGCGAAAAGAAAAGGGAGAAACACCACTCTCGCCCATAGCGAAGCAAAAGTATGGATTTATTTTGGAAGCAAGAGGAGAACAAATTGATTTTTGGCTCAGGGAAAATTATGATAAGGTTCCTATCAAAAGTTTTGTGATTTTAGACGACCAGGATGATGGAATATCTGAGCGATATCCTCATAATTTTGTGTCTATTAAACAACTCCTCTCTGAAGCTGACGTTGACAAGGCTTATAAAATTTTAACCGAGTCCCTATTTTCACCTGAAATGTTCCCCTCTGAAGATGCGGTAGCAAAAGCTCTCATCGCGCAATATGAGGAAGAAACTAGAGAAATAAGAACAGTAGGATGTACTATACTATAGAGGCAAAACCCATGACACAAGAGAAGATCTGTCTTGCAAGCGATAACTTTACGGCTGTTCATCCCAGCGTCATGGAAGCGATTTCAGAAGCGAATAGGGGATATGCTCCTTCCTATGGCTCAGATATGTGGACTGCGCAGGCTGAAGAATTGATCCAACATGCCGTTAAAGCCAAGCCTAAGGTGATCATTGTTCCGAACGGGACAGGAGCGAATGTTCTTGGCCTAAAACTTGCGTGTAGACGACACGAGTCGGTCATCTGTACTGACATTGCTCATCTCCACTATCAGGAGTCTGGTGCTGCCGAAGCTATTGTGGGATGTAAACTCTTAACAGTCCCCCATCAGGGAGGAAAAATCACTCCTGAAGGTATTGTAAAAAAGTTAAAAACTGAAAGGGCTTTTGGAAAACATTCGACTTCCCCACGAGTTCTTTCTATCACACAACCTACAGAGGTTGGAACTGTCTATACTCTGGAGGAACTAAAGGCATTATCAAAACTTTGCAAGGAGGAAGATCTCCTTTTTCATATGGATGGAAGTCGTCTTTATAATGCAGCGGTGCATTTAAAGGTCTCATTGGCTGAGATAGTGAGAGGAGCCTCTTTAGATCTTTTGTCACTCGGTGGAACCAAAAATGGCCTAATGTGCGCTGAATCTTTGCTCATTTTTAACCCCGCTCTACAACAAGGTGCCGACCATTTGCACAAGCAAAATCTTGGACTCCTTTCAAAAATGCGCTATCTTTCAGCTCAATACATCCCATTTTTTAAAAATGAACTCTGGCACGCCCTTGCTACACATGCCAATCAAAGAGCGCAAGAACTTGCTACTATAATAAAAAAGATATCCCACCTCGCCATAAGCTATCCCGTTGAAACCAACCAAATCTTCTTTACTGCCCCAGCTGCATGGACACCACTGATACAAGAAAAAATCCTTTGCTACCCCTGGGACAAAGAAAAAAACGAAATCCGCTTTATCGCCTCATGGAACACTACAGAAAAAGAGGTGGAAGGTGTGAAAGCCTTGCTTCACGAACTAGCGAAACATTAGAAATTTATGCAAACAAACCCCCTTTACTTAACTGATCCCTATCAAACAGAAATGGATGCCACCGTTATTGAAGTTTTAGAGGATAGAGTGATTCTTGATCAGACAGTATTTTATCCTATGGGAGGTGGGCAGCCTACGGATCAGGGTTTCTTAATTTTTTCCGATGGGACCAAAGGGGAAGTTTTCCAGGTGCTCTTAAAAGAAGGAGAGATCAACCATTATCTTAAAGGAGCGCGCATCCCCTCTGCAGGAGAAAAAGTTAAGGGGGTGATCAATTGGGAGCGCCGTTTTAAAAACATGCGCGTCCATTCAGCCGGTCACGTGATAGACTTTGCCTTGTTTGTCTTGGGCTATTCTCCTTCCCTCCTCCATCCCATGAAAGCAGATCATGGCAAAAAGCCCTTCATTGTCTACTCGGGTACGCTTGATAAGGATATTAAACTAGAACTCCAAGCAAAAGTGGATGAATTCATCCAAAAAAACATGAAATTTTCCTGGACTTTCGAACCTTTGGAGCAGCTTGAAAAGGAAGCTCTTTACCTGCAGCCTGGCCTACCTAAAAACAAACCCCTTCGAGCCCTTAGATTAGAAGGCGTCGGCGCTGTTGCTGACGGCGGCACCATCGTAGGTACAACAGGGGAAATAGGACCTATCACGATCTCTTCCATCGAAACCAAAGATGGCCAAACCTTTATCCATTATTTTGTTGTAGCTTAACGGAGATTTAATTTGTCGCAAAGAGTCATAGGCACAATATTTTAACGAGCTTGATAGCTAGAAGCTGAATTTCATCTGCGCGGAGTGAAGAGCAGAGACGCAGAGGTCGCTGAGTAAGAGAGAGAATCGCCTCTTTACGGAACGTACGCTGCAAGCGAAAAGAAAGTTTTAAGAAAGCAAGGAAGTTAAAAAACCCTGAAACGATGATTACCTTGCTTTCTTAAAACTTTCTTTTTCGCTTGCAGCGTAGAGCTTCGCTCAAAAGAGGCGATGGTCCCTTCACTCTTTAAACCCCAGCATTTCCCCCTTCCTCTGCGACCTCTGCGTCTCAGTCTTCACTCCGCGCAGATGAAATTCAGCATTCAGCCAATAAGCTTGTTTGTCCATCGTCCGAAAACCCAATTTCTCTACAGAAATAACCCGTTTCCTCAGGCTTTTGTAACTGTCTCCAAAAGGCTTGCTTAAACCATTTTATCAAGCACGAAAATTAATTTTTTTTTGCATATAAAGGACTTTTGGCATATCTTTTTCTGATCATTTCAGATTAAATAAGGAGTCGGGAGTGTCTAGATTTTTTTCTTAATGTTTTGTTTTTTACATTTATGAATAGTATAATTATAGTTACGGGGATATGGAACATAGACAATTGGGTTATTCTGGATTGAAAGTGCCGGTGCTAAGCTTTGGAACAGGTACCTTTGGCGGTGTGGGCGATTTTAAAGCCTTGGGTGATACTGATGTAAAAGAAGCGACCCACTTGGTTGATATTTGTCTTGATAATGGCGTGACGATGTTTGATAGCGCGGATATGTATTCCAATGGACTTGCGGAAAAGATTTTGGGCGCTGCAATCAAGGGAAGAAGAGACAAAGTGCTTATTTCAACGAAAGCGACGTTTCGGATGGGCGATGGCCCCAATGATGTTGGCTCATCGCGGCAATAGAGGAAGTTTCCAAGGAAACCGGAAAAACTATATCCCAAATTGCTATTAATTGGCTTTTACAAAGGCCAACGGTAGTAAACGTGATTATAGGCGCTCGCAATGAAAAACAGCTTAAAGAAAACCTGGGGGCCGTAGGCTGGAAGTTAACGCCCGCGCAAATAAAGAAACTCGATGCAGCCTCAGAACGTCCTCCTATTTATCCTTACTGGCATCAGCGCTATTCTGAGGAGTTGATCCCACTTCCTGTATAATTCATAAAATTACACATGGCTGCCGGCTAAGTTGATATGCTCGGCACTCATTGTTCATCTGTGTTCTTACTTCATTAAAATTTTGCCAAACGACCATCCTAGCGTCAGTAAAAGTGCGTGGTCGTTGCCAAGATTGATGAGCGTAATATAGAAGTTTAAGGAGAGCTTCTGATTCATGATAAAGGGTGATTCCATCGTCATGGATTAATCCTACTATGGGAAATTTTGCTGACAATATCACACGTTTTACATCATAAACTTCTTTCAGTTGACTTTCTTTATCCTTAAAAGAACGAAAAAAGTCTTTTAAGAATGCAGCTTGGTCTGGGGTCAAGTAGTCTTTTTTAATTTTCAAGTCATTAAGAGCATCAAGAAAATCTATGCCAAACGAAGCCATTTTTTCTTTTAGCCCGTCCATATCTGAAAGTGGTAGACTCATAGTTTTTAGCCTCTGTAGGGATTTGCGGAGTTTACAAACTCTTGTAGTTCGCTAGCTTGTGATCGTGCCTCCTGTGCAATTTCTGTCGCTGCGTCATCTTCTATCGTAGCTTTTTCTGCTAAAGGCCCTATCTTTGGTTCGTATCCTAAGATTACCTTCAGTAGTGCAGCGCAGGCCTTCCCACTATCTGCTGCAGCGCTAGCTTTTGCTGCTGCTTCGTTCGCTCTTGCTTCCATCATTTTTAGGGCATTAAAACTTGCCTCTCGAAATGCATGGGCTGCTGCATTTATCATCCTGATTTTTCTTAGTTGTATTGTCGCTTCTATGCGCTGTTCTACTGTTATTTTTAGGTGGTCTGTATATACTTTTCTTAATGGTTTCTCTGAGGTATCGCCTGCGTTTAGTTTTCGGCTTGCGGAGGCCTCGTCAATTACGGTTTTCTCCAGTGTAGCTAGATCTAGTTCAAGTTGGTCTAGAATTGATTGGAATGTGTTATTTAAGTGAGTTTTTGTATTTTGCCCTACATTAGATATTAATATATCTGAACTTACTTGGGATTGACTTTGTCGTACGCTAGCGGTTTGGCATCCTGTAGTCATAATTTTCTCCTTTGACTTAGTTTCTTAGCTGTTGGGTTGATTTGCGGAATCTATGAGCTCTTGTATTGCGCTGGCTTCTGTTCGCGCTATATCTGCATTATCTTTCGCTGCCAGAGCTTCTATCGAAGCTCTCTCTACTAAAGACTTTGCCGTTGGGTCGTTCTTTGAGAGGGCCTTTGCTACTTTGAGGCTAGTTCCAGCTTTGACCGCTGCTGCGTTGGCTTTTTCCGCTGCCGCGTTTGCTACTATTGCCATCTTTCTTAGGGTATTAAGAGTTGCCAGGTGAATTGTATAAGCTGCCATACTGATTATCTTGGTTGTTTTTCGTTGCACCGTCGCTGCTACTCGTTCTTTGAATACTTTCCTTGATACTTCAATGATTGCGTGCGGGGCATCGCTTGCTTTTTCGATTGGTTTTCGACGTGCGGAAGTCTCGTCATTTACTGTTCCTTTAAGTTGAGTTATGCTTTGTTCAAGTTGAGATAGAACTATTTGGAATGTGTCATCTAAGAGAGTTTCTGTGCGTTGTTGTACATTTGATATTAATGTAACTGTACTTACCAGGGATTGACTTTGTTGTACACTTGGTCCTGCTGCTTGGCTCATTGTTTTTTCTTTATAAATGTTTTAAAGTTGCATTATTTGCCATTTTAGTATTAAAACACAACGTAAAAGTGTTCCTTGAATTTTATTCTGGAAGCCTGATAAAGTTAGCTGTTTAATGCAAGAGGTCTATGTATGAATAGATGGTTAAAACTACAGATCTGCCTGTTAGTGGGAGCATTCATGGTGTTGCATGGATCGACGCTAAATAAGGCGCTTAATGGATTGAAAGAAGATCCCTATGGATTTGCGCTTATTGATGTAGGAATAACAGAAGAGGATTTAGCAAACTTCCGTTGCATTGATATCCAAGGAGAGCGATTTTACCATCAATTTGGGGAACTGGAAAAGGTTCAGGAAGAAATCACCGACTTTTTTATTGAAGTGGGATCCAATCAGCATGCAGTTGCTTTGCAAGCAGGCGCCAGGCTTGCTCAAATCGTCAATGAAGTAGTAGAGGCATCGGGGAAAGAAGCAGCGTGGGTCCATCTACGTGCATCGATCCCTACAGATCGATATGATCTGCCGCGGTGGCATATGGATGGGTATTATTACATCCCAGAGGGACCAGAGGATCTATTATTTAAGTTTGCCGCGACACTTATGGGGCCTCCCACTCTTTTTTATCTTCTGCCTCCGGAGCTTCGTAAATTAGCAAAAACGCAAATGTGCAATCGGGAGTATATGAAACAATTTTGCCAGGTAGAAAACATTGTGACGCCAAGGATTGGCGAGGGGGCTATTTTTCTCGGTGGTCGGGGTGTTGGGGTAGCTGCGCTCCATTCTGAACCGCCAATTCATGAAAATCGCCTATTTTTTTCTATCGTTCCCTGCACGAAAAAGCAGCTGGTCGACCTTAAAGAAAGAGTGCTCGCTGTTTATCCCAAAGATTCAAGGCGCTAGAAGTTTAGTTCTCTAAGTTTCTCTTGGCCATTTGGATTTGGCGGCGGAGGGTTTCGTCTTTTTTGCTTGCAGCGTAGAGCTTCGCTCAAAAGAGGCGATGGTCGCTTCACTCTTTAAACCCCAGCATTTCCCTCTTCCTCTGCGACCTCTATCGTCTCAGTCTTCACTCCGCGCAGATGAAATTCAGCATTCAGCCAATGAGCTTGTTTGTCCATCGTCCGGAAACCCAATTTCTCTACAGAAATAACCGTTTCCTCAGGCTTTTGCAACTGTCTCCAAAAGGATTGCTTAAACCATTTTATCAAGCACGAAAATTTATTTTTTTTGCGCATTATTGACCTTTGGTATAGGATTTTCCGAAACCACGCCCGTCAAATAAGGAGTAAAGAGTGTCCAAATTTTTTTTCTTATTATTGTTTTTGGTTTGTTATGGTTATTGTAACGAATTTGAAAATTTAATTCTTTTTGAAACTCAGGAAATTAATGACGCTTCGCCATATGAATATGATCGATTAGCTGAAAGTTATACATCTCGGGCCGAAAGTTATATGCTTTGTAAAAACCACCATCAGGCTTTGAAGGATTTTCAAAAAGCGCGTTTTTATTTAAAAAAATCCCAAAATGATGAAGTTTTTTTCGGGGTTGGATTTCGAACATCTTTTGGACTTGCAATTGTCCATGATAATCTTGGAAATCTCGACGAAGCAAGCCAATCTATTGGGTTATTGCATGATTATTTAAATTTATTACCTTCCTGTAATCCTGGCTCTTTGAGAATAGATGAAATGAATGAAAATTATCCCGATATTATTGGCCCAAATTATATTGATTCAAGTTTGTGTGAAGAATTTGTCGAAGGAACAGCAGAATTAATGATAGGGCTCGCTAGTTTAAGCCCGAATGCGACGATAAGGATTGCATTAATTGGTGTCATTCACGCGTTAAAAGTGCGGGGAATAAAATGTTGTAATTCGGGTAATTTTTGGAAAGCTTGCGTAGCCCCCATTGCAAGAAAATGGAAAGAGTGGAAAGATGCCCAAGAGAGAGTTGGTAGAATTCCAGATGATGTAATTTATCCAAGTTTAAAAGGGAGATTATAAAATGTTGATGCTGATGGAATGTTTAATGTTTTGTCTTTTTTTTACTGTTGGATTTTGCGAGGATTCCAATTTAGATAGGATTGCAAAAAATCCAGGTCTTTTACTGAATATGCAAGACGTGCCTTTATTTCTGGATGATCATCCTTTAACGGGTCTAAAAATATTTGCAGTTGTTCCTCCCTATTCATTAAATGGTCAAGAAATGCAAAAAAAAGTAAATGCACTTGTAGAAACAGAATTTGCTAGTTTGGGAAGTGTAATAAAATTGAAGGCAGGGGATGTAAGAGGTGTGGGATCTGGCAATATGATCCTTATTCAAATGGGCAAGGTTAAAAGTTGGGAAGATAGGGAGCTTTCAATCACTCGTTTTTCACTGAATGTTGAAAGCGGTATTGTTATCAATAAAACGGGGTTAAAAACATTTGATATGATTTGGTCAATAAATGCGTTTTCAGAGCAGGGAGATAAGAATTTGGATCCCATCAAAAAGCTTATAAAAGAATTTGGACACAACTATCAGTTTGCCAACCTTAATCAAGATCAAAAACCCATTTTTTACATTTACGAATAATGGCATCATTAACACCTGTGAGTTCATCTGAAGACCCTGTCTTCGTTATTTTTCTGGACAGTGATGGAGTTATAATGGGTAATCGTACCTCTCCGGATGCTCACGAAAGGATCCAAAAAAAGATTGAAGAATTATTTGGAGAAAGAGGAGGAAATTGTAGAAATTATACACCACTGGAATGGAGAATTGCGCAAAGTCATTTTTTCTCTCCAAAAGCCCTAGCTAATCTTGATAAATTAATCGAAAGAGTAAGTAAGGTAGCACGTGTTGTGATTGTTATTTCATCCGGATGGAGGAATCACGGAACCGTTGAGGAGATAAAAGATCGTATGTTTGCTGTAGCCGCATTTTCTAAATTGATTATTGATAAAATTCCAGACGAGGATGACTTGAGAGTGAAAAAAGGGGAAATTCCACTTGCACCTATAGCGAAGGAGAAATATGGAATTGACCTGACAACAAGAGGGGGGCAAATCGAGTTTTGGCTCAGGGAAAATTGGGAAAAATATCATATTAAAAGTTTTGCGATTTTGGATGATGATGATAATGGAATATCAAGCCGCTTCCCTAGAAATTTTGTGCATATCAAGTCATACGAATTATTTTCCGAAGCTAATGCAGAGAAGGCTTATGCCATTTCAACAATGAATATATTAAAGATAAATTATATTGTTTAGTTCTCTAAGTTTCTCTTGGCCATTTGGATTTGGCGGCGGAGGGTTTCGTCTTTTTCGATTTGGAGGGAGATTTTTTTCCAGGCATGGAGGAGGGTGGAGTGGGTTTTGCCGCCGAAGGCTGAGGCGAGCTTCATGAGGGAATCGTTGATGAGCTCTTTAGCGAGATACATGGCGACTTGGCGGGGGAAGGCAACACTTTTGGAGCGTGAGGTGCTTTTGAGGTCGTTCACTTTAACCTCGTAGATGGTGGCGACACTTTTGAGGATATTATCGACGCATACTTTCTTTTGGGGTGCGCTTTGGAAGAGCTCTCCCAGGGTTTTTTCGACGATTTCTTCGGTAACATCGAGTCCCATGAGGCGGGAATAGGCAGTTAGGCGATTTAGGGCGCCTTCGAGCTGGCGGATGTTATTGAAAATTCTCTCTGCGATAAAGTAGGAGATTTTTTGGGGGAGGCGGAGACCCTTTTGTTCAGCTTTATGTTGTAAGATAGCGACGCGTGTTTCAAAGTCGGGAACGCCGATATGAGCCACTAAGCCCCATTCCATTCGGGCGACCATCCTTTCTGAGAGTTTGAGTTGTCCTGGGGGTTTATCGCTTGTAACGACAATTTGTTTGCTTTGATTGATGAGAGTTTCAAAGGTATTGCAGAACTCTTCTTCAAAGTTTATCCGGTTTTGTAAAAATTGGATGTCATCGACGAGGAGGACGTCAAGAGAGCGGTAGAACTTTTTCATCTTGTCGACCGATTTATTGCGCAAATTATCGACGAGATCGTTGATAAAAGCCTCTGTAGTGATGCATTGGATCCGTACTTTTTTGTGGTGCTCTCTGATGTGATGTCCAATGGCGTGTAAGAGGTGTGTTTTGCCCAGGCCAACGCCCCCGTGAATAAATAGGGGATTGTAGGATCTTCCTGGGCGGGTTGCCACTCCCATTGCTGCTGATTTGACAAACTGGTTTGCTGGTCCTTCGATAAAATTGGGAAAGATATATTGGGGATTCAATTTGAGCATTTGTTCTGTAGAAGTGGGAGTAGGAGCCTCTACTGGAGCAACAATCTTTTTTTGTGCTTGAGCAATGACAAACTTCACTTCAGGAAAAAAGTTAGCAAGATCTTTTTTGTAATTATCGAGTAGATATTCTTGAACAAAGATATTGGGTACTTCCAAAGTGATGCATTCAGCTGTACATTCAATGACTTTGATTGGTGCTATCCAATTATCAAATTCTGAGCCGGTGCACTTTTCGCCAAGAGATTCTAGGAATTGTGTCCACATTTAGCCAATGTAACAAACTAGGTATATGCAAGCAAGAGGGCAGATGATTGGTTTGCAATGTAGGTATCAGGATTAGACATGAGGGCTTTTGCTTGAGAAACAGCCTGTCTTCTATAGCCGAGTGCAAAGAGGGTTTTAGCTCGGTTTAATAAAGTAGGTCCGTGGGTAGGATCAAGCCGGGAGGCTTTTTCAAGGTAGTTGAGGGCAAGGAGGTGGTTACCGGTTTCAAGATAGATAGCGCCTAGTGTTTGAAGGTCGTAGACATTTTCTGGATCGAGTACAATGAGGGCTTCAAAAAAAGTCTGTGCAATGTCGTACTTTCCCTGCTTGATATAGGAATAGCCCACAAAGCGCAAGTCTTCAAGCTCCTCTAATTCCCACCCAAGTATTTCAAGCCAATTTATCAAACTCACGGTTTACCCTCTTTGGAATTGGTTCCTCTTTGCATTAACGTCCATGAGAAATTTATCTAAAGAGGCAATACTATTCAAGAGGGTAAGGAGGATTTTCTTCTCTTTTTCCTTTTCCTCTTTTTCTCTTTGGACTTGCCAAGCTTCTTTTTTATTTTTTTCTTTGTCTTCTTGAACCTCGTCTACAGGGAGAAAATTGGTTATTTTGCCTATTTGGGCCTCTTTTTGATCTTCGGAGCCAAGCTCAGGGATGATGTGATGGGAAAAAAGGCGCTTCTTCTGGTCGCTATAGCCAAACGGCATGAAGAAAGAGGCCCAGGTCATGTTTCGTTTATCTAGGCCAAATAGGAGTTCGATTTCAGAGGGAAAAGAAGGGGTAAGCGCTTCAATTTCCGTCTGAGCGGGGATTGCCTTTGATTCTCTTAGGTGGGTTTGATCCAGTTCCTTCTGGTCCTGTGCATAGCGGGTAGAAATGTCTACGCCAAGATTGTCTATTGTACGTGCCATATCCCAGTTATAAATAATTATTGAAAATTTTATCAATAAATTTTTTTACCACAAATTCCCACCTATTGTATTTCAAGGGGTTAGGGTGGTTTTTTAGAGAATTATAGGGAAAAGTATGGATAAATTTAGATTTTGGTGTTAAATTGTGGGAAAAGGTGGAAAAATGAGCAGAGGCAAGTTTTTTTTCAGCGGGTCTGTCGGCGCCAAATTAGACGACAAAAACCGTTTTGTCCTCCCTCAGCAGATGCGTTATGGACTCATTGAAGAGGGGGTCCTGGAATTTAGCATTGGTCTGGGACTCGGAGGCTGCCTTGCTATCTATAGGAAAAGCGATATTGATAAGATTGTGGAAAAGTTTCAGGCGAAGCAACATTTGGGTAAGTATCAGAAGTTTTTCACTTTGTTTTTTTCCACGTTACATCAGACCACCTGCGATAAAATTGGAAGGGTGATCATTCCCGGCGTTTTAAAGAAGGCGGTGGGAATCCAGGGGGAAATAGTGGTAGCGGGTGTATTGAATAAGATCGAGATCTGGCCAAAAGAGCATTATGAGTCTCAATTAAACACCCTCCTTGCTGGCAAGGACCCTGAATATAATTTAGCGCAGCTCACAGAAGAGGCTTTCGCATTGCTGGAGGGAGAAGAAGTCCATGAGTAACAAATCACCACACACCTCCGTGATGCTTCACGAATTTTTAGGCTTTTTTAAAGAGCAGAAGGTTTCAGTCTTTTTTGAAGGGACAGTTGGGGCTGGAGGGCACGCAAGAGCACTTTTGGAGGCACATCCCGAAATCGAGGCCTATGTTGGATGCGATAAAGACCCAGAGAGTCTTGAGATTGCAAAAGTGAACCTTGCCCCCTGGAAGGAGAAGGTCAGTCTTTTTCAAGGAAACTTTGCAGACCTCGACGTTTTTCTAGAGAAAAAGGGGATTACGGCTGTTGATGGGTTCTTTTTTGACTTAGGCGTATCCTCTATGCAGTTTGACACAGCCCATAAAGGGTTTAGCTTTTCCAAAGAAGGCCCTTTGGACATGAGGATGGACCCTCAAGGTGATTTAACGGCAGAAGATATTGTTAATACCTGGCCTGAAAATACTTTGGGCGATCTTTTCCGAGAATATGGAGAAGAAAAAGGGTGGAGACAAGCAGCGCGCGCGATTGTCTTTGCTAGGAAGAAACAGAAAATTAAAACGACCACTCAATTAGCGGAAATTCTTATGGAAACATTACATCAAAGAAAAGGCAAACTTCATCCAGCAACCCTTGTTTTTCAAGCTCTGCGGATCTGTGTGAATAAAGAGCTCGATGCGATTCAAGAAGCTCTTGGTAAAGCGATCCGCTACTTGGCGCCTGGAGGAAGGGTAGGAGTGATCAGTTTCCACAGTTTGGAGGACAGAATTGTAAAAAACGTCTTTAGAACAGCCTCTTATTTATCAAGGGAAGAGAAGAGAAGTGGGATGACAGCCCTCCTTAAATTGCTCACCAAAAAACCTTTGGAAGCTGCCTTAAAAGAGATCCGTTTTAACCCCAGAGCTAGAAGTGCAAAAATGCGTTTTGCGGAGAAAAACCTCGTATGATCATTCAGCTAACTATTTGTTTTTTGACCTTCTGCGCGTGGCTCTACTCCTATTTGGAAAAGCAAAACCAGCTCACTCATCTACGGATCCAAATCCCAGAAATTGCAAAACAACTCAAAATGATTCGAGAAGAAAATACTCGTCTTCAATATGAGATTGATCAATTTGAAAATCCTGAGCATCTCATTGAGCTTTCCCGCCGTCCCGAATTTGCCCACCTCAAGCAGCCCCTCCAAAAGGAAATCCTCACCTGCCCCGAAGGCTATGCTATGCAAACCTCACCCGAAGCCAAAAAAGAACTCCCCTCCGCCCGCCCCAAACCCACCCTGGCCTCCGGTTCTAAATGATTATCTTAGGCACGAATGAGACAATTGCATAAGTGACAAGAAAATGTTTTAGCTCTTTTTATAACCCAGAACCTCCTACGCACGATATCTTAACGAGCTTGTTACCTAAAGGCCGAATTTCATCTGCGCTGAGTGAAGACTGAGACGCAGAGGTCGCTGAGGAAGAGAGAAACCGCCTCTTTACGGAACGTACGCCGTAGCGAAAAAGAAAGTTTTAAGAAAGCAAGGAGTTTAAAAACCTTGAAACGATGATTACCTTGCTTTCTTAAAACTTTCTTTTTCGCTACGGCGTAGAGCTTCGCTCAAAAGAGGCGATGATCCCTTCACTCTTTAAACCCCCAGCATTTCCCTCTTACTCAGCGGCCTCTGCGACTCTGCTCTTCACTCTGCGCTGATGGAATTCGACATTCAGCCAATAAGCTTGTTTACATATCGTCCAAAAAACTCAATTTTTTTCAGAAATAGCCTATTTTCTCGGACTTTTGCAACTGTCTCGTTCGGGCCTAAGATACCCGAAGTTATTTTCTTGGGGCGGCTTGTGCAGCTTTGCGGGCATCTTGCTTTTTGGAAGAGCAGATGTCAGCAAAGTAGGGTCCTGCGAGGGTGTTTAGTTCAACTGCTGCTTGGAGTGCACCAAAAGTGTGGACAGTAACGGGAAGCTCATGAGCATCTAGGTAGTCTTGCATCTCTTGTTTGTTTTCACCGCGCACAAAGAGATCTTGGATGTCAGTTCCAAGACGACAGGCTTTAGGGATTACAAGCTCGTGAGGGTTGCGGATATCGGCCACTTTGGGATGGAGAGAGTTTGATGCAAAGACAATGGGGAAAGATTTGTTTGTTAGAGAATTATATTCAGGCTTCATAAGTGGGTCAGTCATCGATTTTTCTAGAAAGTTAAGTCCTTGTTCTACGTTGCGATGTATGTTGAAATGACAATTATCATGCCATCCGTATCCCAAAGTCCCATCTGGATCCAAAGCCTTGGGCATGTGGTGTTTATAATGTTCGGTGGTTTTGAATTTGGCAAAGGCTCCTTGTAAATATTTAATAGAAGAATCGAGGGTTTTTTGATAATACCAGAAGGTCCAAGGAGCTTCTAATCTGAGCCTGCGGATACTAATTCCTTTTTTTACTAGATCAGGTCCGTTAAATCCAAGAATGGCTTGAATTCTAGTTTGGTGCCGGAATCTCTCTACATTATTAATCAGAGTTCTCATTTCTGAAAGTTCTCCAAAGTAGCTGTGTTGACCTATTTGGGAAGCATAAAAATATGCTTTCACAGCATCAGTCAGAGTTGTGGCTGAAAGGTTGTGTTGATTTCTGCCACTTGCTATAAATCCGTTTTCAAGCTCTCCGGTTTTTGGAGTGATCCCCATTTTCGTTAATCTTCCGGATGGAATAAGATGTTGATCTGTATTTGTCAAATTAGAAAGGATATGTCCGTTAGTGCCGTGGAAAGTTGTCAGTGAAAGTAGAGATAAAGCTTCGTCATGAGAAAAAGAGGGGGGAAACAAATAAGAGTAAACCCTTTGCATGCACCCCGGAGCTGGTGGTGGTTCTTTTTGCTTTGCTGTCACAAACTTTTTCACTTTTTCCATAGAAAAAATACAGAGATAATCTTTACGGAAATGGATCAGCTCGAAATAAAATTTTTCGGCACAGTCTTTGTTTGCATCTTCACTTTGTTGATCATGGAAAAAATTCAAAAAACCTGTCCCATAGGTAGCTAATTCTGACTTGATAAACTGCGCAGACATAACTTGTTTATAATTAACGTACGAGTTCCTGTTTTTAGTTCTATGAAGTAAAATATCACGGAAGCCTCTCTTAACGGCTCGAAACTCTTCTTTTAGAAGGAGCTGTGCAACTCCTGTAAGATGGAGCATTTTTTTATGAGTTTGTTCAAGAAAGGCAAGGAGTTTGGGGATAGAGTTTGTAAATAAAGGTTCAAGTGTTTCATCATTTGTCACTTTTTCAAGAAGAGTTTGAAAGATCTCCTTCCCTTCTTCTGCATCATTTAGAGCACTCTGGAATTTTTCAAGATCGGGTATTTCAGTATTTTGAGTGGCTTTATAAAAAGAGTTAAATTGAGTCAGAAATTCTCGAGGATCCATTTGTGATTTATGGGCCATTTCAAGGATGTTATCCAAGGCTTCTTCAAAAGAGATCTCCTTTCTCACATAAGGGGCAATAGGATCGTAGCGTAGCATCTCGCAAAAGGCGAGCGGTGCCTCCATTTGTTCTAAATTGTACCGAATAGCCGCAAGTTCTTTGCTCCTAAGGGGGTCGTTAGTTACATGAACTTGACTTTTAGCTCTATTATATAAATCAATATTTGCAGCCATAATGAACTATTATATCATTTTATTGACTTACAATTCAATTAAATTCTGACAACATGTTAACCGTCTGATTTTAAGCTACTTGGAATGCCTATAAATTTTATTTACAAGTTTAGAGACAGAAAATTTCTGCCAATTTTTTTTGAGTATGCTTCAAATCTGAACCTGTCAGTTTTCCTAAACGATCTATAATCAAACGATGATCAAGAGTAAACAGTTTAAAACGAATTAACGAAGGAGTTTGTAGTCCAGCTGAATGAAGATTTTGAATTAAGATATCAGAGGGCCAAAGGTCACCTTGAGGTTTTACAGAGGTTATCATAGACATAATACTCATGCCAATTTTTGCATTAAAATGTTTTGCTGATGACATAATGAGTGCAGGGCGCACTTTCGCAGTATTTAAATCTGTAAAAGGAAATGGAACTTTTACTACTTCAAAGAGATCATAAGTTCTTGTAGGCTTTGTCATCTTCCTTTGATGCCCATTCGTTCATTGTTGAATTTAAAGCCTTTAGATAAGTCAAATCAAGAGGTGTAGTTTTTCGAATAACAACACTATCATCTGGAAGTAATTCATACACTAATTGATCACCGCTCTTCAGATGCAAGTGTTTGCGTATCTCTTTAGGCACTGTCGCTTGATATTTTGAAGTCAGTCTAGAAGAGTATCTAGAATTCAATCCTCTTCTTTTTCTAGTTTTTGCAACCATAAGGAACACTCCTTTCTATACACAGTGTAATACGGTATTACCTTTTTAATCAAGTGTCTTCCCGATCCATTCTAAAAAATAATTCCGGATATCTTAGGCCAGAATAAGACAGTAGTCTATCTTGACCGCGAAGCGGTAAATTTGCCGCGAATGCGGCTACAGTTGCTAGCCGGGGTGTGACCATAGGGAACCCCCGGAAAATAGTCACCCCCGCCATAGAGCCGCGAGCAGCGGCGACACTCTTTTGCTCTGTGTCGCCGCTGCTCGCAGCTCTGGTAGGTATGGGCATTTTCCCGGGGGTTCCCTTCGGTCACGCCCCGGCTAGCAACTGCCATCGCTACGCGATTTAATTACCGCTTTCGCGGTTTAACCTAGAAACGACAATTGCATTTCTCCGGGGGTTCCCTTCGGTCACGCCCCGGCTAGCAACTGCCATCGCTACGCGATTTAATTACCGCTTTCGCGGTTTAACCTAGAAACGACAATTGCATTTCTCCGGGGGTTCCCTTCGGTCACGCCCCGGCTAGCAACTGCCATCGCTACGCGATTTAATTACCGCTTTCGCGGTTTAACCTAGAAACGACAATTGCATTTCTCCGGGGGTTCCCTTCGGTCACGCCCCGGCTAGCAACTGCCATCGCTACGCGATTTAATTACCGCTTTCGCGGTTTAACCTAGAAACGACAATTGCATTTCTCCACTAAATAAAGTATGCTGCAGAGATCGATATTCTTGAAGCAAAAGTATGCAGATAAAGAAGCGGATTGTTGGCGTTGCTCTATTCTTGTTTTTCCTTTTTGGATTGCTGGTCTTGCAATTTTATAAGATTCAAATTATCGAGGGGGAAAAATGGACGAAAGTTGCAAAGATGCAGCATCAGCTTCTCATTGTAGAGCCATTTAAAAGGGGGCTGTTTTACTCGAATAGTTCGGTTAAGAGTGGCCATCCTGATAAGCCGGTTCCTTTTGTCGTCGATGTTCCTAAATTTCATCTGTTTGTTGATCCTCAATCTATACCAGGAGAGCTCAAAGAAGAGATAGCTTTGAAGCTATCTTCGATGGTCAAGCTGGATAAGAGGCAGTTTTATAAAAAAAGTCGAAGTAGAAAACTTGCGATGTGGCTGGATAGAGAGAAAAAAGAGGAAATTGAAAAATATTGGCAGACAGTGTGGAAAAAGGCCAAATTGCCAAAGAACGCCCTTTTTTTTATTCAGGACTATCAGCGCTCTTACCCTTTTGGAAAGATGCTCGGGCAAGTTTTGCATACCGTAAGAGAAGACAAAATCCCCTCGGGAGGGTTGGAGCTTGTTTTTGATAAATATCTAAAAGGAAAAGAGGGAAAAAGGCTTTTATTGCGGAGCCCGAGACATCCCCTAGATACTGATAAAATCCTTGCACTGCCTGAAGATGGGGCTGACATTTACCTGACAATCAACCACTACCTTCAGGCGGTTGCTGAAGAAGAGATTGCAAAAGCTGTCCAAAAAGCAAATGCCAAAGGTGGCTGTGCTATCTTAATGGACCCTTATACGGGGGAAATTTTAGCTCTTGCCCAGTATCCCTTTTTTGATCCCTCTGACTACAGAAAATACTTTAATGATCCCCTTTTAAGAGAAGAGACCAAGGTAAAGGGCGTTTCTGATGCTTACGAGCCGGGATCTACTTTAAAACCTATTACCATTGCAATTGCTCTTATGGCCAATGAAGAGCTAAAAAAACAGGGAAAGCCTCCCATTTTTTCTCCTTTGGACAAAATAGCAACGTCACCTTGCTCTCTTCCTGGCAGATCCAAAGTGGTCAAAGATACGAGTAATCACCCTTATCTGAATATGACTATGGCGCTCCAAAAGTCATCGAACGTCTATATGGCCAAACTAGCGCAAAAGATTGTCGATAGATTGGGGGATGGGTGGTATAGAAATGCGCTTGCGAAATTTTCCTTTGGAAAAAAATCAGGGATCGAACTTTTTGGGGAAACGGCAGGTCTTCTTCCCACACCCGGGAAAAAGCATCCGAATGGCGCTTTAGAATGGTCTGCGCCCACTCCCTATTCACTCGCATTTGGACATAACATCATGGTGAATGTGTTCCAGATGCTCCGCGCCTATGCGATCATCGCAAATGGGGGGTATGAGGTAAATCCCACCCTTGTGAAGAAGATCGTCAAGAATAACCAAGTTATCTTAGAATCAAACCATGAACCTTCGAGACGTGTTTTAGATGAATATATATGCACAGAGGTCTTGGAAGCATGTAAGTTTATTACAAAACCGGGGGGAACTGCCTCGAAGGCGGATATCCCAGGCTACACCGAAGGGGGGAAAACCGGCACCTCAGAAAAAATTGTTGCGGGGCAATATTCTAAGAGCATCCACTTTTCAACCTTTATCGGTTTTGCTCCGGCAAAACATCCCCGTTTTGTCATGATGATTGTCATCGATGAACCTGAGAAAAAATATGTTCCAGGTTTAGGGAAAAACCAGATGGCAGGAAATTGCGCGGCCCCTGCTTTTAGCGCAATCGGCCTGCGAACTCTCCAATATTTAGGGGTCGAACCAGATGACCCCAATAACAACGAAATGCTCCCCAAAGTCCGCGCCCTCAAAACTCTCTACGACCAATGGAACCGCCGATGAAAATACTCAAGAAGATTACGGGGATCACTTCCCACTCAAAAAAAGTTGCTCCGGGGAATCTCTTTATTGCTAAGAAGGCTGAGTTCATTCCGGAAGCTGTGGCTAATGGAGCGATTGCCATAGCAACAGATATGCATGATCCATTTTTAAAGGGGATTGTTCAAATTGTCGATCCTGATATTGATAAGCTTGAGATGGAGCTTGTAGAAAAATACTATGAGCATTCGGATAAGAAACTTTTCCTTGTAGGAATCACTGGAACCAGTGGAAAAACAACCACTTCCTATTTGATTCGCCATATTCTTGGAAAAGACAGCTGCGGGCTGATCGGAACGATTGAATATATTGTTGGCAAAAATCACTTGCCCTCGACACACACAACTCCAGACCTTGCGACTAATCACAAACTATTTTACGACATGGTGCAGCATGGGTGTAAAGAGGTGGTTATGGAGGTTTCTTCCCATGCGCTTGAACAAAAAAGGGTGAGGGGGATCGAGTTTGATGTGGCTGTCTTTACCAATTTAACTCAAGACCATTTAGATTATCATCAAACGATGGAAAAATACGGGGAGGCCAAAGCCAAACTTTTTTCTCAATGCAAAACCGCGGTAATAAATAACGATGACAGTTATTGGAGGGGATTTAAAGGTGTGACATATGGTATCGATCATCCTGCAGATATCCAGGCGACAAACATCCGTTTATCGGCTAACGGAATCGAATTTACAGTGCAGGGAATTCCTTTTAAAAGTTCCCTCATCGGTAGATTCAATATTTATAATTGTTTAGCGGCTATAGGAGTGTGTCTTTTTAAATCTATGACTCTGTGTCAAATAGCTGCGCGTATCCGTTCTTTTAAGACAGTGGAGGGGCGTTTAGAAAGGGTTGACAACGACAAAGGGATCCATGTTTTTGTCGACTACTCGCATAAAGAGGATGCTTTAAAAAATGTTCTTCAAACACTAAATGAGATTAAAGAAAACCGGATCATCACAGTGTTTGGCTGTGGCGGAGATCGAGATCAGGGGAAACGTCCCAAAATGGGGAGGGTTGCTGCAGAACTTTCTGATCTGACAATTGTCACATCTGATAATCCTCGCAATGAAGATCCCAATCAAATTATCAAGGATATTTTATCTGGGATAAAAGATCAAAAAAGTGTTCTTGTGCAACCAGATCGGCTTGAGGCCATAACTAAAGCAATTCATTTGGCAAAAAAGGGGGACATTGTTCTTATTGCAGGTAAAGGACATGAAACCTATCAAATCTTTGCTACACATACCATCGATTTTGACGATAGAGAAATAGCCCGATTGACCTTAATGGCGAAGTGAAATAAATTAGCTTCATGAGACTCATCCTTTTTTTCCTTTTAGCCCTCGTAAGAATTTGCGACGCCACCTCTTATAGCAAGTTGCATTCAGGCAATTGTAAAGCACTTTTTCCTATTTCTGAAAATCCTCTTGTCATTCTTGATGCAGGTCATGGGGGCCCCGATGAGGGGACAAAAGTTCAAACTGTTTTAGAAAAGAGAATTGCCCTTTCCACCACCCTAATGACAAAACAGTATCTCGAGGAAATGGGGTATCAGGTCAAATTAACGCGTGCAAAAGATGCCTTTATATCACTGCCCAAACGGGTTTCGATTGCTAACACCGCCGGGGCCTCTCTTTTTGTTAGCATCCACTACAACGCTTCGAAAAATAAAACAGCTAAAGGGGTTGAGGTTTTTTATCCCGGTGCAAAAGAGCTTTGGCGGACCCATGCCTCAAAACGGCTCGCACACTGTGTTCTCGCAGGCCTTCTCAGGCAGACGGACGCTTCTTCGAGGGGCATAAAAGAGGGTAATTTCCACGTGATACGGGAAACACAAATGCCTGCAGTTTTAATTGAGGGGGGCTTTGTTACCAACTTTGAAGAAAGAGAACTTTTGAAAGATAGGGACTATTTAGGTAAAATCGCAAAGGGGATTGCCAGAGGAATCGATAAGTACCTTAAATCTTAGGAGAAATCGTCCTCGGCGCGAATTGAACGCGCGACCTGCCGCTTAGGAGGCGACCGCTCTATCCACTGAGCTACGAGGACAAAAAGAAAAATAATACCAAGAGAGTACAAAATGACACAAGCAGATATTGGATTAATCGGACTGGCAGTGATGGGTCAAAATCTTGTTTTGAATATGAATGACCATGGATATACAGTTGCAGTCTTTAATAGAACGACCTCTAAAGTGGATGATTTCATGAAGGGTCCGGCCCATGGGACAAAGGTGATTGGAGCAGATAGTTTGGAGGCATTTTTTAAAGCCCTAAAGCGGCCGCGTAAAGTGATGTTGATGGTTAAAGCGGGAGATCCTGTCGATGAGCTTATAGAGGAGTGTCTCCCCTTTTTAGAAAAAGGGGATATTGTGATCGACGGGGGCAATAGCCATTTTCCAGACAGCGAAAGGAGAAATAACTACCTTAAAGGAAAAGGGATCCTCTTTATAGGCACAGGGATTTCTGGAGGGGAAGAGGGAGCGCGCCATGGACCATCGATCATGCCCGGAGGAAATAAAGAGGCCTGGCCTGCCATTAAGCCTATTTTTCAAGCTATTGCTGCGAAGGCAGATGACGGCACCCCTTGTTGTGATTGGGTCGGGGATGGAGGAGCGGGGCATTATGTTAAAATGGTCCACAACGGCATTGAATATGGGGATATCCAGATCATTTGCGAAGCTTATCAATTGCTAAAGGGAGTGTTGGGTTGCACCGCTGAAGAATTAAAAGAGATTTTTCATTATTGGAATAAAGGGGAGCTTAATAGTTATTTAATTGAGATCAGCGCGACGATTTTTGGCTATAAAGATACAGACGGCAGTCCCCTTGTTGATAAAATTCTCGATGTTGCAGGACAAAAAGGAACAGGCAAATGGACCGGAATATCTGCACTAGATTTGGGCATGCCCCTTACCCTTATCGGAGAGGCTGTTTTCGCAAGATGCTTATCCTCCCTCAAGGATCAAAGGGTTGCTGCATCTAAGATGTATCACCACACCCCTTCTCCGTTTACAGGAGACACCAAGAAAGCGATTCAAGACATTGAACACGCCCTGTACGCTGCAAAAATTATTAGTTACACTCAAGGTTTCATGTTAATGCAAGAGGCTGCAAAGGAATATAAGTGGAAGTTAGATTTAGGGGGGCTAGCCCTTATGTGGAGGGGAGGCTGTATCATTCGCAGTCGCTTTTTAAACGACATTAAAGCGGCTTATCACAACAACCTGGCCTTAGAGTCTCTTCTTCTGGATCCCTTCTTTAAAAACGCCATTCTGAAAGCCCAAGAGGGGTGGAGAAAAACTGTCATTCATGCAACAACCTGGGGAATTCCCATCCCATGCCTAGGAACAGCGTTATCTTTTTTTGATGGGTACAGGACAGAAAGACTCCCGGCAAATCTACTCCAGGCTCAAAGAGATTTTTTTGGTGCACACACTTACGAGCGGATCGACCAGTCGCGCGGCAAGTTTTTTCACACAAATTGGACAGGAAAAGGGGGGAAAGTTAGCTCTTCGACATATAATGCTTAGATCTACTCTCCAGCTTTCAGGACTTCCATGAAAGCTGATTGTGGAATATTGACTTTGCCGATCTCTTTCATCCGCTTTTTGCCCTCTTTTTGTTTTTCCCAGAGTTTGCGCTTGCGGGTGATATCTCCCCCATAGCACTTGGCGGTAACGTTTTTCGTAATGGCGCGGATCGTTTCTCGGGCGATAATTTTACCGCCAACGGCGGCTTGGATGGGGACTTTAAATTGCTGCATCGGGATCACCTCGACTAGCTTGGCGCAGATCGCTCTACCTTTACCTTCTGCTTTTGTCCGATGGACGAGACAGGAGAAGGCATCTACAGGTTCTTCATTCACACGGATTTCAAGTTTTACGATGTCGCTTAGTTCATATTGTTCGAATTCATAGTCGAAAGAACCGTAGCCGCGAGTAACAGACTTAAGTTTATCGTTAAAATCGGTGATGATCTCATTGAGGGGGAACCGATAAGTTAGAAGGAGGCGCTTGCTATCCATGGTTTCTGTTTTTGTTAAAAACCCCCTTTTTTCCATTCCTAAGCTCATGATAGCACCTAGATAATCGGCAGGCACCATAATGTGACATTTTACCCAGGGTTCTTCCACACATTCAATATGGGCAGGATCGGGGTAATGGGCAACGTTATCAATTTCAATCGACCTTCCATCTCTCATAGTGAATTTATAGATAACGCTTGGAGCTGTAGTGATGATGTCGAGGCCAAATTCTCTTTGCAACCGCTCAAAGACAATTTCTAAATGGAGCAATCCTAAAAAGCCACAGCGGAACCCAAAGCCAAGAGCTTGGCTGCTCTCTTGTTCGACATAAAGTGCAGAGTCGTTGAGTTGCAGTTTTACTAGAGCGTCGCGCAAATTTTCAAAGTCTGAAGAATCGACAGGATAAATCCCTGCGTAAACTACAGGGGAGATTAAGCGAAATCCAGGTAGAGGCGCCTCTGCACTGTTTTTTGCCGATGTGATGGTATCCCCAATTTTTACGTCAGATGTTTTTTTGATATTGGCAATGACGTAGCCCACTTCACCAGGACGGAGTTGCTCCAACTTCTGAGCTGTAGGAACAAAAATTCCCACTTCCAAAACTTCGAAAATTTTATCACTCGCCATCATTTTAATTTGCGTGCCTTTCTTAATTTGGCCGCTCACAATACGCACATAAACCATCACGCCTCGGTAGACATCGTAATGGGAATCAAAAACAAGGGCGCGGAGTATTTCATCAGTTGGCTCTTTAGGAGGGGGAACATCTCTCAAAATTCTTTCTAAAATTTCTTTAATCCCCACTCCAGTTTTTGCCGAACAGAGAACCGTTTGAGAAGTATCTAGGCCAATCACATCTTCAATCTGTTGTTTGACCCCTTCAATATCGGCTGAAGGAAGATCGATCTTATTAATGATGGGGACAATCTCTAAATTTCTCTCCACTGCTAAATGAACGTTCGCTAAACTTTGTGCTTGTACCCCTTGGACTGCATCTACTACCAAAAGAGCCCCTTCACATGCAGAAAGGGACCTGGAAACCTCGTAAGAAAAGTCGACATGGCCTGGGGTGTCGATAAAGTTGATCTGATAAGTGATCCCATCTTCTGCTGTATAATACATCGTTACAGGATGGGCTTTGATGGTAATCCCTCTTTCCCTCTCTAAGTCCATCGCATCAAGCACTTGCTCCTTCATATCACGAGAGGCAACGGTATTTGTGATTTCGAGCAATCTGTCAGCAATCGTCGATTTGCCATGATCAATATGGGCAATGATAGAAAAATTGCGAATAAATTTTGGATTATAGTTAAACATTGAAACGAGTTTAACAAAAAAGCCCTTTACCAGCGAGGGGAAAGCTATTCAAAAACGTCGGGTATCATTAGGTAGCATGGGGTATAGCCCAGTGACGCAGCTAACTTTCTGTAGTTGGCTTCTACTTTATTGAATTGGGCGGTGATTTTTTTGTTGAAATCAGGATTGATCTGTAGTCTAACGATGAGGAGAGAGCAGGGGTAACAAGGTAGCCAAGATTTGAGTTGTGGAAGGAGTGTTTCTGCAAGAAATTTTTGTATTGTTCCCTTGATTTCTCTTAGAAAATCCAGTTGCTGCTCACTACTAACAAAGTTAGTTATTTCCTTGGTTTTGTCTCTTGCCTCTATTATTTCTGCAAATAGGCTTTGGTACAAGCCCTGGGCTCCTACGTCTGGAAACTCTTGGTTTTCTTTTGTTCCATTTAAATAAGGCGCAATTTTTTTGTTTATTTCTTTGAGATCTTTAATTAATTCGTTGATTTTTTTAGATAAATTATAAATATTAAGAGTTCCCTCGGGAGTTCCCACCTGATAAAGAGAAGCGAGCTCCCTATTCTCTGGATATAATTGTATAGAAAATTCCTCAGTCACCACTCTGGTTTTAAATTGAATGCGAATATCTAAAGGATATGCAGAATCTTCAGGTATTTGATATGCACTAAACACACCTCTTGCGGTCGCTGCAACATGTGCGTTACACTGGAGCTCGAGAGTGGAGGGGCGTGATGCTGACGCGGGGGTTAAAGAGTGAAGCAAGCCTCTCAAAAATTCTAATGCCATATCTTTTCCATTTTTTACAGCGAGAGTTTAACTAAGAACCTTGTTTTATAGCGAGAGGAAAGCTACTCAAATTTGGGATATTTTATTGATGAGGCTAACTCGTTAAAGAGGGCTTTTACTTTATTAAATTCGGCGGAGATTTTTTGCTCAAAAGCAGGATTTATCTCTCGTTTTACGATGTTAAGGGAGATCGGTTCAGAGATTTTTGTTTTGAGTTGTCGATAGAGCTTCCCTGCAAGAAAATCTTTTAATTTTTTATCTGAAAGCACATCTAAAAATTGAGATTTTCCCTCATTAACAAGTTGAATGATCACTCCAGTTTCTTTTTTTGCTTTTTCTAATCTTATCATTAGGAGTTGATATAACATTTGAGATTCTTGAAGAGCGGGAGGGTTGCTTTCTTTTATTTTTTCTATAGAAGGGGTAACCTGTTCTTTTATTTCCCTTAAATTTTTAACTAATTCATCAATTCCTGCGGTTAGATCAAAAAAGGGATGTCTCGGCTTACTATGTGAATATAATGCTAGGGAGAATTTTTTTTGTGCGCTCGCAGCTCTAAATTCAACTTCAATATCTAATGGATATGCAGCATCTTCAACTATTCCGTACTGGCTAAATACAGCTGTTGCTGCAGCTATAACTGCGCTGCTACGGGGGGATAGGGGATTCGGAGTGGGTGCTGGAGCGGGTACAAAAAGGGAAACGAGACTTTTTACAAATGCTACGGCCATATCTTCCTCAGTTTTTAAGGGCAGAAGCTTAACAAAAAAGATTGTTTTATTGCGAGAGGAAAAGTTCTCAAGTTTAAGGGCTGAGCGCCGAATTTCATCAGCGCAGAGTGAAGACTGAGTCGCAGAGGACGCAGAGAAGAAG
>JABDAY010000023.1 GCA_013288895.1 Chlamydiota bacterium
CTTCGTCGTGTCCTTCACGCGGGGCTCCACATCAATAATCGCTACCGCGATATAATTAAATACACATTAATGATATAATCTTGTCGTTAAATATTAATTAGTAAGGTGCGATATGACAAACATGATAGCAGGTAGTGCTCCATCAAGCTCGAGAGGTGCAATGGTAGCCCCTCCGCGAAACATTGTTTCGCTTGACTCAGATAGTTTGAAAGGGGTTTTTAGTTGGCTTAAGCTTAAAGAGCAAAGATCTCTAAAGAGAGTTTGCCGCGCTTTTCGCCAAGAAGTCACAAATTGTGTTGGCGATTACATTGTCCTAAATAAGTTATCAGCAAAGACGTTGCAAGCTGTCTCTGGATTTTTTAGAAAACCGAGAAAGCAAGCTGCCAACATTAAGATGGAAAATACAATTGATGTGCTTATGAGGATGCCTGAAGAAGTATGCGCCAGCATGACCTACCTTGATTGTTATTCCATTTCTTATTCTGCTTCTTTAGAGATCACTGCCCGCTGTCCAAATTTAAAAAAAATTAATCTTAACCCGTGTGGTATTACCTCCGATGTTTTTTGTAGGATTCAACAAGCTTATGCACAAAATGACCCGCCGCTTGAAATCGTTTTGCTTGGCCCATCGGTCTGTTATTATCTGTTGGAGCAACTAAGGGATGTTGTTAATCCCCAGTCTCAACCCGATGATTTTAGTGGCATTCCTTTGTGCTATCTAAAAGGTGTAACAGAAATTAACTTGGAGTTAGGTCGCGTTCTTTTTTTACCGACTGACGGAGAGATGATACGTGCTGTAGGCACTCTCCCGCCGGCAGCTTTGGAACAAATCACTTCCTTGAGCACTTTTCATCATGGGGGCATTGGATCTCCTTCTTCTAGTTTGCTCACATTGATTGAGCGCTTTCCCCTCCTCAGAAAGCTTGATCTGGCGAATTATACAATCACTCAGGATATTTTGCGGACTTTAAACGAGAAAGAAAGCTTAAAAGAGGCGTATCTCAGAATTTCCTCCAGAATGCGTTATGATCTAGTTCGAGCAGATCTTACCATTCACCTTCATTATTTTAGTCCTCTTAACATTTATCCTGTTCCGTTTGAAAATTTGTTACGGACTGTTGAAGACTTATTTCCCCAAATAAATCCCCCCTACATAAACTTAGCGCCCCTAGCGCGCTATTGTCAAAAAATAAGGAGTTTAAATTTCTCAAGGGAATTTTGTGAAGAGCAATTCAATTCCTTAATGACTCTTTCACTTGAAATACGCAACAAAGTTAAGTATATTGAAATACACAACTCTTTTGCTTTCAAGATTTTGCGGCGCAATGTTTTTCCAATGCTCGAAACGATTGATATACATATTGCACCTGACGATAGAGTGAGTTTTGGTGAGGATGCCGATCGTGAAATTACTCATGCCAAGGTGGACGCGTTCCTTTGCCAACATTGCCCTAATTTGCGGAGCTGGATGACAAATATATCAGTACTCGGGAAAAGAAGATATCATGTGTGATGAGTAGTCACTTCAATGGAAACTGAGAAATAAGATAAAGGGGGTAATTGCAAATGTCGCCATCATGTTTTAGATTCATGGTGGTTGCACGGGTGAGCTTGGAGGGAGCGTATTTTTGGTTGTAAACAAGGAGGCTCTTTTTTTTCTGATTTGCGCCTGCTTTCACTTCCAGAGGATAAATTTCATGTTCTTCCTCGATTAAAAAATCCACTTCTGCTATGCCCTCGCTTGCCCAGTAATAAGATCCTCTGTGTTTAGTGGCGATCAATTCTTGAGCTACATAATTTTCAGTAAGAGCTCCTTTAAATTCTGCAAACAATAGATCTCCATCGATAATGACCTGAGGAGAAAGATTGCTTTGTGCGCCCAGCAATCCCACATCTGCTAAAAAGATCTTAAATGTATTATTATCGGCGTAAGCGCTAAGAGGGAACTTTGGAGATTCTACAAGATAGCTTTTGTGGATCAGACCTGCATCAGAAAGCCATTGGATAGCATCTTCGTAGTCTCTTCCTCGTGCGCTTTTTCGAATTGCTGCAAAGATAAATTTCTTGTTCTCCTTCGCTAACTGACGATGAACCTGTTTCCAAACGGTTGTGATTTTCATGATCTCATGAGAGGGCGCATGTTTAGCAAAATCTTTTTCATAGGCATCCAAAATTTCCAGTTGAATTTCCCTAACAATGTTCAATTTTTCGCTCTTGGCATATTCAGCGATAGCTTCAGGCATTCCTCCGATGAAAAAGTAAAGTTTCAACAAATCAATTAACTTCTCATGCATCGGATTCGGAAGAGGTTCATATGTGTGACATTCCTCCAGAAATTGCCGCGTTTTCTCATGACCCAAAGCGGAGAGAAATTCGAAAAAAGTTAAAGGGTGTAAATGAAGAAAGTTGACCTTCCCAACAGGAAAGCCCTTTTCTCCAGCTGTTTTCACTCCCAAAAGTGAACCCGCTGCAGCAACATGATATTCATTTGCTTCCTCGCAAAAATACTTCAAACTATTGAGAGCTTTCGGACAGTATTGAATCTCATCAAAGATCAGTAGAGTGTTATGGGGTTCAATGTCTATTTCTGTATGAATACTGAGAATCTTTATGATTTGCTTGGGATCTAAGGTGCCTTCAAAATATTGAGCCAGCTTTTCATCCTTTTCGAAATTTAGATAGGCCATTTTCTCATAAGAGGTCGTTCCAAAATGCTTTAAGGAATACGTTTTTCCAACTTGCCTAGCTCCATTCAATATCAATGGCTTACGCCTCGTAGACAGCTTCCACTTTTTCAGCAACTCATAGATATCTCGCTTCATATCTTTAATCTAACCGAATTCCAGGAAAAAAGCAACATATTCCTTCATAAAACGTGGAATATTCCACGTTATTCGTTGGAAAAACGTGTTAGTCTTGCACGTTATTCGTTGGAAAAACGTGGTTAATTTATCTTAAAGTATTGAATGTTAATGCTTTATTTTTCTTGCTGCCTTATTCCCCACGTTCCGCGGGGACTTCCGCATCAATAATCGCTGCCGCAATACAAAAAAGACGAGATTTTTAATAAGAAGTTTTGCTAAAATATTAAAATTAACAAAGGAAATTAACATGTCGGTATTGTCAAGTCGTTTAGCTGCAGTGACAGCTTTATTTCCAGGTGCCGCGGAAATACTAGGGAGTGAAGTAGAAATAGTAATTCCGTTTGAGCACGTACAACCAATATTGGAGAAGATTCATGATGTTATAGTAGCAAGAAATTTTTTTTATCTAAGTGTTGTACTGACCGCTTATGTAGGAGGAGCATTCTCTGAAGATGGAAGTGTTAGGCAATGTAGCCAGAGGACTTTTGCTGCTTTAGCGGCAGGTTTTACAATTTTTACTGCTAAAAGGTTATACAATGCTACTGTAGCCCTTCAAAGAACTTTCATTAGACGCTGAGTAATTTTCTCCTTCTTTGGTTTTGCGTTTCTTGTTTTGCGTTTTGCGTTTAAAAAAGTGGGGGAGCGATAAGCCGGATTTTGTCGTGAGCAATCATTCTTCTAGGGGGCCTGTCGCCAGACCCCTCAAGCGATTATCTATTATCCCCTGCAGAGTACAGTGTATGGGACAATATTCTTGCTTCAGATAGGGTTTATAATGCCTTGCATCTCTACAAGTGCAGCAAGTTCTTAAAACTTGCATTTTCAGCCTGTCCATCTGTTACGATGGCGGATGTTTTCTGTTACACTTTCCGTAGCCTTACGGCCCCCAGTCTTTCACTGGTATCCTCTCTTATGAAGTCCAGACTTTCCTCTGCCACTATTTGTGACAGCGATTGCCTGCTCCCCCGAAACTTTAAACGCAAAACGCAAAACATTAATCGCAAAACCGGAAGAAAAACGGAGAAAGAAGAAAAGGGTTACCTCTCTTTATTTCTTTTGTTTTGCGTTTCTTGTTTTGCGTTTTGCGTTTCTTCCTATCTTCCTATCTTTCTATCTGTGTGCGTCTGCGTCGTCGTTTTGTTGCGACGGTGCTGCCTTCAAGTGCTGCGCTTTCTAGCCAGTAGAGGATGCGCGAGCAGTGTTCGCAGAACACGAGGTTGGTCCCTTTGCGGACCATGTTTTCGTGTTGGGCGGTGAGGACAATGTGGCAGCCGCTGCAAGTGCGGTTCTCAATGGCGACGATCACCCGATCTTTTTTGTTGCGAAGGAGCCTTTCGTAAATTTGTAGGACTTCGGGGTCAGCGTCGAGAATAAGGTCGTCCCGTTGTGTCTTCAATGCCTTGGTTTCTTCGTCAATAAGAGAAATGCTACTTTGGATCTCCTTTTCGAGGGCGATGCTACTTGCTTCAGAAGATTTTAAGCTCTCTTTGATCTTTTCGAGCATCTCCTCTTCCATGACTTTTCGATCTACAAGGTCAGATACTTTTTGTTCCAAGGAAACTTTTTCCCTTTCTGCACCTGTCATTTCTAAGGTGAGCGCATTGAACTCATCAGCTTTTTTAACGTTGACTTGCTGCCCTTCGAGTTTTTTGATTTTGGCTGCATTATCCTGAATTTTCTGCTCGAAGATTTGGATATTTTTCCCGTACTCAACAATTTCTTTTTCTTTGTCATTGAGTTGTTGATGAAGCTCAACGCGGAGCATTTCAATTTGTGAGAGTTCTTTTTGTCTCTCTAATTTTACACGCATCAGACGGATAAGTTTGATGTCTATTTCCTGAATCTCTAAAATGGGGCCGAGGATCTCTAACATGGTCATTGGTATTTCTCTGGTTATAAAAGATGAAAAAAGATTATCAATGTTAGCAAATATACCACAAGTGGAAAATATGTCATATATAGAAAAATATTTTTATAAAGTGCCCGCGGAGAAACGGAGCTCAGCCGCTATCGCCTTCATGGCGGGGTTGGACCATATTAGGAGTAGCTGTCCTTTGGTGTCAGATGCCATCATTAAGGAGCTTTGCGATCAAAGGTCCCACTTAAAATTGATTGCCTCTGAAAATTTTTCTTCACTTGCGGTCCAGCTAGCTATGGGCAATCTTTTGACCGATAAGTACTCTGAGGGGTACCCAGGACACCGTTTTTATGCGGGTTGTGAAAATGTCGATACAATTGAAGCAGCGGCAGTTGCAGAGGCTAAAGCGATCTTTGGAGCCGACCACGCCTATGTGCAGCCCCATTCGGGCGCAGACGCTAATATGGTGGCCTTCTGGTCGATTTTGGTCTATAGGGTCCAAAATAAAGAAGTGGAAAGGTTGGGAAAGAAAAATATTGACGAGTTCACTTCAGCGGAATATGAAAAAATGCGCCTCCTCCTCATGTCTCAAAAGGTGATGGGTATGTCACTCGGCTCAGGAGGGCATTTAACCCATGGCTATAGACATAATCTTTCCTCTAAAATGATGCAGTCGGTCCCCTATGATGTAGACCCCAAAACAGGGCTAATAGACTACGGCGCCCTGCAGAAAAAGGCCAAGGAGGAAAAACCCGCGATCATAATTGCGGGGTACTCAGCTTATCCCAGGCTGATAGATTTTGCTAAAATGAGGGAGATTGCAGAATCTGTAGGAGCCACATTTTTAGTGGACATGGCCCACTTTGCGGGCCTTGTTGCGGGCAAAGTGATGACAGGAAATTATAACCCGATCCCTTATGCTGATGTGGTTACAACGACCACCCATAAGACTTTGCGTGGGCCGAGAGGGGGGATGGTGCTTTGTAGAAATGCCTATAAGGAAGTGATTGATAAAGGCTGCCCTCTTGTCTTGGGAGGCCCCCTTCCTCATGTGATGGCTGCGAAGGTGATCGCCTTTAAAGAGGCGAATACCTCTGAATTTTCTGTTTATGCGCATCAGATCGTAAAAAATTCTAAAGCTCTTGCGGATCACTTGATGAAAAGAAAAGTTGTTTTAACGACCCATGGGACTGACAATCATCTTCTCGTAATGGATGTGGCTAAAAGCTTTTCACTAACAGGCAGGCAAGCAGAAAGTGCACTTAGGGAAGCAAAATTTACGGTGAATCGCAATGCCATTCCATTCGATATTAATGGTCCTTGGTATACATCAGGCATTAGAATGGGAACTCCGGCAATGACCACCCTTGGAATGAAAGAGGAAGAAATGAAAGAGATTGCCGAGTTGATCGTAGAACTGCTCCAAAATACCAAGACCGATGGAGAGAGCAAGGCTAAAATAATCATTGATCAAACAATACTACAAAGGATTCGAGCAAGAGTAGAGCAATTGCTTGCCCGCTTTCCCCTTTACCCCGAACTTATTATCGATTAATATAAGATAAACAAGGAGAAATTTATGGAAGAAGAGCCAGAAGAAAACCCACACAGTTCAACGCCGGCGCTAATAAAAATGATCGATGAGAAGATCGATCAAACATTACTTAAGGCAAGGAGAATCTTCTTGTCAGACGCGGTTGATTCTGATACCGCAAAAGATATTATTCGAAAATTGTGGTACCTTGAGCTAACCGATCCTGGAAAACCCATCCTTTTTGTGATCAATTCACCGGGTGGTTCTGTAGATTCAGGATTTGCCATCTGGGACCAGGTGAAGATGATCAGTTCTCCTGTGACCACTTTGATTACAGGTCTTGCTGCATCGATGGGTTCCATATTGAGCCTATGCGCTGCAAAGGGGAGACGGTTTGCTACCCCCCATTCAAGGATCATGATCCACCAGCCTTCGATCAATGGAATCATCAGAGGCCAGGCCACAGATTTAGATATCCAAGCTCAAGAGATTCAAAAAACGAGGAAGCTCCTAGTGGATGTTTATGTTAAGACGACCGGTAAGGATGCCAAAACAATTGATAAGGCAATTGATCGGGACACATGGATGACCGCAGAAGAGGCGCGCGACTTTGGCCTTCTTGACAAGGTGGTGAGCTCTTATAAAGACGTCATGTAGGTTTAAGTTTGTAAAGTATCAAGGCGCGGGAAACGACTTCATTATCATAAATAATAAAGATCTTCGTTTCCCGATAGAGCATATTCTGAAATTATGTCATCGTAATTTTGGCATTGGGGCAGACGGTATTTTGCTTTTGGAAGATTCCCTCTTAGCGGATTACAAGATGAGAATCTTTAATGCCGATGGGGGCGAGGTAGAAATGTGTGGTAATGGGCTGCGCTGTGTGGTCCATCATCTTTCTTTGCCAAAAGAAGTTCGCATTGAAACAATACATTCCGTTTATAAATGTAAAAAAATTGATGAAGATAGCGTCTCTGTCGAATTTACAAGACCTGTAATAGATACTGAGTTTATTAATACAGGGGTTCCTCATAAAGTCATTGTCGTTTCCGATCTTGAAAATATCGATCCTCCTACCGATAACAAACACAACGTCAATTTTGCTCACATTACACCGGACAAAATTAACATACGCACTTTTGAAAGGGGTGTCGGTGAAACACTTGCCTGCGGTACCGGAGCTGCAGCTGTAGCTCTTTACGCTTTTGAAAAACATCAGATGAAAAACCCGATAAAGGTGTATGTCCGTTCTGGTGACCAGCTGGAATTCCACATAAAAGAGAAGACCATAGAAATGATTGGCCCTGCCCAAAAAGTCTTCGAGGGGGAAGTTATTCTATGAAGAAAGAGGAAGAGAAGAGCGCGCCATGGCGCGCTTCTTTTCTTCTCTTTTCTTTTTAATTTTCGTGTGGTAAACTGAAGTGTTATGGGATTACCGTTTCAACAAAAGCATGTGAAGGAGGGTATCGATCTCTTTGAAAAGAAGAAGGCTCTGCAGATTCTTTTTTCTGGGGGGACCTATCAAGTTGAGGTTTTGGGTTATTGGCCTTTTTTGCAACTTGACGACAATGGAAAGGTACTCGATTGTTTTTGCAGCTGTGGAAAAGAAGAAGTGGTCCATTCCTGTCCTCATTTGGTGTGCGCCTATCTAGCGATTTTTCAAGGGACGAATCAGCCGTTGCACATCCGTTTTCAAAATTCCTTATGGAGTAGATTATGTCAGATGGCATCGCTAAGACATGGTTATGACCCTGGGGTGTTGAAAGATAAGTATTTTGCCTCATCTGAAACAGGGAAACAGCTTTTTTATGTTCATGGATTAACGGATAAGGGGAAAAAGAAGCTAAAAGAAATCATCGAAAAAAGGGAGGTAGAAACGGAAGAAACCTCTCTAAAATTTTCTAATCTGCCCATTGAGGAGATCGCCCTTTGGAAGGCGGGACGCCCCAGTCATCAGTTGAAATTCGAGCTCTCTTTTTGGTCTGATCTTGCCAAATGGTGGATGTCGCTTAGCCAATATACCATCACGTATACAAATGAGGAACCTCCCAAATGGATAAAGATTCAGTTCAAGGATGTTGAAGCAGGCTTTTATATTGCTGAGGCTAATTGGCCACAGATTATTTCTGCAATTGCTACTGTAAAATCCCCGTTAAAAGTGTTTGCGCTTCCCGATGGGACAATTAAGAAAATCACCTATGATCCAACATTAAAGCAGCTTCATATCGATGCGATAACTTTTAAGAAGAAAATAGAGGGAAAAACCGTTGGAGAGTGGGTATATGTGCCCAGCGTTGGTTTTTATCCTTCTGCTCCCGATCGTTTGCTCTCGGAAAAAGTCATTGAAGAAAATAAGATTTCAGTGTTTTTGAGCCGCCACTTGCATATGGTGGAAAAGTATTTGGAGGGCACGGCAGTTCATAAAGAGCCGGTTGCTCCTCAGTACAAGCTTTTTTTTGATGATGAGAGCAATTTGCATATTGAGAGTTACGTTTTTAAAGAGGGGGACTTGAAAAGTTATTTTCATCCTTGGGTGTATATCGATGGGAAAGGATTTTTCTTGCTCGAGAAGCTTTATTTTGAAACCCCTGTAAAGATCATTCCAAAACAGCTTCTGGGAGAATTTATTAACCGCCATCGTCTTTGGCTTCAAACTTTTGAAGGATTTCAGACCCATGTATCGGGGATTGAGACCCGTCTTACCTATACTGTAAAAGAAGGGAACCTCCAGTTTGAAAGTGAAGTTGAAGAAGAGGAGATAGAAGAACTTATCGATCTAGGGGGATGGATTTACATCAAAGGGAAAGGTTTTTATGCCAAAAAGGGTGTGAGGATGGGCTCTATTCTAAAGCCGGGAGTGGTGATTCCTAAAGATAAAGTTTCCTCTTTTATCCATGTGCATAAAGAGGAGCTCGAACAAGTCCGTGGATTTTTTGCGAGTAGATCTTTTTTAGATAAACTTGGGCTGACGATATTTTTGAACGAAGATCAAAAGATTGTCGTGCGCCCTGATTACTTTTTCTATCCTCCGTATACAAAAGAGAACGTTCAGTTTTTTGACTATTTTCTTTACGTTGACGGAGAAGGGTTTTCTGAAATATCTCAAGAATTTCTCCTTCCTAAAGAATACACACGAGAAAAAACAATCTCTACCCACGAAGAACCCTATTTCGTTTCTTATGAGCTAGATCTTTTATCGCCTCATATTATTTCCTTGGATAAGCGTTTAACCAAACCCAAAAACATCGTCTTAAAAGTTGAGAAGGTCAGAAAAGATGAAAAAGGGTGGATGGCGGATCTGGTTTATGAGACGGAAATGGGCACTGTGAATGCCTATGATCTTTGGGAGGCAAAGAACTATCTATTTTCCGATGCGGGACTGATCTTCTTAAAAACACAGCGGTTTAGCTGGTTTAAAAACATCAAAAAAACAAAATGGGTTAAAAAGAAGAGCTTAAAACTCTCTACAATGGAATGGCTCCGTCTTTTTGTATTTGAAGATGTAAAAGTGAGCGATGATCCTGAAAGCAATAAAATCCTTTTTGATCTGCGCAACTTCCAAACAGAAGAGCCTCTAAACTTAGAGGGGCTTAAAAGCCAATTGCGCCCCTATCAGGAATTCGGAGTGCGCTGGCTTTGGTTTATTTATACACAAGCCCTCTCTGGCCTTTTATGCGATGAAATGGGGCTCGGGAAGACCCACCAAGCGATGGCCCTGCTCGCGGCCGCTACAAATGCTTCAAAAGATCAAAAGTATCTTGTTGTCTGTCCGACCTCGGTGATTTATCACTGGGAAGATCTTTTAAAACAGTTTTTGCCAGAGCTTAGAGTCTGCGTCTTTTATGGTGCGCTCCGGTCTCTTGAAACAGAGTATGACTTACTTTTGACATCTTACGGTACTCTTAGAAGCGAAAAGGAAGCTATCTCCCATCTTCATTTTACAATTGCCATTTTTGACGAGCTTCAAGTAGCAAAAAATAATCATTCGCAAATTCATAAAGCCCTCTCCTCTTTAGACGCGGATGTCCGCATTGGACTTACAGGAACGCCCATTGAAAATCATATTGTTGAGCTCAAAGCCCTTTTTGATCTCATACTGCCGGGTTATTTCCCCCCAGATTCCCTTTTCAGAGAACTTTTTGTGAATCCGATTGAGAAATATCAGGACAAAGAAAAAAAAGAATTTCTCCATAAGCTCATCAAACCATTTATGCTTCGCAGGCGGAAAAAAGATGTCCTTCTTGAACTTCCTGAAAAAATCGAAGAGATCTCTTCCTGTCCCTTATCCGATGAGCAAAAAGAGCTTTATAAACAAATTTATGGGAACTACAAAAAATTAGACGAGGGGCGTTTTGAGTTTGGTCATATTTTCTCCCTAATTTCCAAGCTTAAACAGCTTTGCGACCATCCCTCTTTGATTTTGAATAATATTGGAGAATATAAAAAGCATCATTCTGGCAAATGGGATCTTTTTTGTGAGCTTTTAGATGAGGTCAGAGAGAGTGGACAAAAGCTTGTCGTTTTTTCTCAATACTTGGGAATGCTCGATATCATTGAAATGCATCTTAAAGAAAAAGAGATTGGGTTTGCAGGGATCCGAGGAAATACGCAGAATAGAAAATTACAACTTGAAAATTTTAAAAACGATCCTAAATGCGAGGTCTTTGTGGCTTCCCTTCAAGCCGCAGGTGTGGGGATTGAGTTAACCTCTGCTTCCGTTGTCATTCATTATGACAGATGGTGGAACCCTGCGCGGGAAAATCAGGCGACAGATCGGGTGCATAGAATGGGGCAAAGCCGAGGGGTGCAAGTCTTTAAGCTTGTCACTAAAAATAGCATTGAAGAGCATATCCACAATCTTATCGAAAAGAAGGTGCATCTTATGGAATCGATCATCGGATTTGATGAACATGATCAGGTGAAATCGCTGAGCCGCCCAGAGCTTTTGGAGCTTATGAAGCTCTTAGAAAAAGATACTGAGGTTACTTAGCACCTTTAAAAACAGGACTAATTCTTTTAAGACTGCCTATTCTTAAAGTTGGTTGATCTTTAGTACGAAGCTGAGGATCCGGTGCCCAGTTCATTTCGGCTCTATCTGCTTTGACGGTTTTTATTAAGTTTCTTGTAATTTCTTCGTGCGTCAGTGTGGGTTTTGTAGGTTGTCGTCGTTGTTCTAGCTTCCTTTGCCTACGATGCCATTGTTCTATCACTAGCTTCTTTCGCTGTATTTCTAGCCTCTTTTGTCGTGCTATCGGATGCTCTCGCGTTATTGATGCAGTAATAGCCTTTCGGGCGGCCTTTTGAGCTTTTAACTCACTCTTAGTTTTAGCAATTTCTAACTCAGGCGGAGCTTCATCAGGCTCGAGAGGCTCTGGGTTCGGAATGGGAGCACTCGCCCCATAGCAGGCCATATCATCGAAAGTAAAACTAGATACTGGTTGTGACATAAGTTTTTCTTTTGGTTGATTTATACATTATATTGTGTAGTAAATATTAATTTAATACAAGAATTATTTCCCTTAATGTATCCTTTTGGACATGAAAATAGCCATTGTTGGAAGACCTAACGTCGGAAAGTCTGCCCTTTTTAACCGGATGTGCAAGAAAAGAATCTCGATAGTCGATGAGGCTGAGGGAGTTACGCGCGATCGCCTCTATGCTGACTGTGAGTATTTTGGGAAGAAGTTTCAGATCATAGATACCGGCGGAATTGACCCCCGATCGAAGGTTTCCTACCAAGAAGAGATCAGAAGACAGGCTGAAATAGCCATAGAAGAGGCCGATAGCATCATTATGGTCGTAGATGGCCAGGTGGGGCTCACAGCCCTAGATGAGGAGGTGGCAAAGATTCTGCTGCGTAAAGAAAAGCACCTGTGCCTGGCCGTCAATAAAATCGATAGCTTTTCCAAGCAGGACCTCATTTACCCCTTCTATAGCCTGGGAATCACCAAAATGATCCCCATTTCCGCTATTCAGAATTTTCAAATCGTAGAGCTTGTGGAATGCGCAATTGCAAATGCCCCTGAAGGGCTTAAAGAGGAAGAAACTCTGGAAGGGATTAGGGTGGCCATTATTGGGCGACCTAATGCGGGGAAATCGACACTCGTTAACTACCTTCTCAATGATCAAAGATGTGTCGTCAGCCCTCTTGCCGGAACAACGCGCGATAGCATAGACGTCTATTTAGAAGAGCATAACGTCACCCTCATCGATACAGCAGGAATTAGACGTAAGAAAAAAGAGCTAGAGGCTGTAGAAAAATTTGCTGCCATCCGCACACAAGGGGCGATCGAAAGAGCCGATGTATGCGTTCTGATGCTCGATGCAGATAGAGGGATGACCACCGAAGATAAGAAGATTGCCAAAGACATTGAAGAGCAGGGCAAAGGATGTGTCCTCCTTTTTAACAAATGGGACCTTGTCAAAGGTTACCGGATGGAGCATTGCTTAAATTCCCTGAGGATCGACACCACATTCTTGAATCATTGCCCCGCGCTATTTATTTCGGCGATTGATGGGCGTAACGTCAGCAGGCTCATGCCTGTTGTTAAACAGGTTTATGAAAACCTAACCAAGCGTATCACAACGGGCCAGTTAAATAAGTTCCTCGAAACAGCCATCCAAAAGTGCCACCCTCCCATGATTAAAGGGAAGAGGCTCCGCATTTACTACATGGCGCAGGTAGAGGTCAGCCCTCCCCGCTTTGTCATGTTTATTAACGATGCCAATAGAATGACTGAAACCTATAAAAAATATCTCATTAATCAATTTAGAGAAGAGTACGCCTTTACAGGAGTTCCCATAACCTTCAGCCTAAAAGGCAAGATTCAAAAACAAGAATCCAAAGAAGATCAATACAACCCACCCCACAACTTCGAAGAGATCCCCGAAGGAGCCTTAGACGCTAGTTATTTTTAAATCAGGAGAAGAGTGTGAGTAGCGTGCCAAGTTTAGGGCAGGCCAAAGGCCAAGTGCAGCAGCAGGAGCATTAAATCAAGCGCAAGATCATCGAGAAGCCGTAGAGCGAGAGATACCCTTGTATATCATGCCGCTAAGAATATTTAGAAGGATGGTTGTGCGCCTTGAAGGAGTCAAAAACAATGAAGTAATCGTTTCTGGACTAGCAGTAAGAACCAGAAATATAACTTGGATAATTTCTGCAGTTGCAGCAAGAGCCATGGTATTAAAAAGCATGTTGGCAGTAGAAATCGGTAAAGCTTCAATCGAAAGACCTGAAGAAACAGACGCCGCCGCAGCAAAAGCTTTAGCACTTGAAAGTTTTGCAAAGGAAATCTTAAAAGAAGTGAGAATTTTAGCAGCAGCAGCGGCTTCCATTGCAAGAAAAAAAATACAAAAGGGCGGTATGTCAGAGGTCAATGTAACAACTTTCGCGCAAAGAGTAGGAGCTGCGGCAAAACAAGTAACGGATGTCATAGGTTTTACAGCAGGAGTCACAGCAGAGAAAAAAGCCTTATTCGCAATAAGAGCAGGAGAAATGGGAGACATGGAAGGAGCAGCCGCCCTTTTAGCGGAGGGGTTAGAAGCAAAAGTTATGGGAGAAAAAGCCTTGGAAGCAAGTGATGCAGAGGAAGCGGCAGCGGCAATGACCGCACGCATAGGAAATTAACGGAGTCCTAGACGCTAGCTGCTGCTTTTTAATGATGGCTGCTCTTTAGCTCCAGGCCGGTCATTTTCTAGGTCTAATTCGGCTTTCCTTTTTCGTTCGAGCCTTCGTTCGAGCTTTTTTTGGCTGGTTTCTACTTTTTTTAAGACTCCATTTAAGGAGATCCCTACTTTTGATGAGGCTCCTACTGCTTCGATTACTGCTAGGGATATTTTTCTTAATGAGGTGGGTTTTTGGATTGCCGCTTCGATTGCTGCTTTGATCGCTGTTTTGGCTTGTCCTGTGTCTTTGCTTGCTAATGCGGCTACGAGTATTATGTTTTTTACTGCTGCGGCTGCTTTTGGGCCAGCCCCTGCTGCTCGGGCTCCTATTTCTGCCGCTGCTGCTGCTGCCTCTCTTCCTTCTGCCCCGTACATTACTGGTTTTACGCTAATACTACTCATGACTTCTCTCCTTGGTTGCTAGTAATTAATAATAACAATATAATAACAATATTTATAATTAATGTAAACTAAAATTCGATAAATACGCTACTATCTTAATTAGAGGGGTTTATGCTTTATTGGCTTGCGGCAATATAAGAAAAAACAATAAAGCTACAACAGAATGGCCTGAAGAAACAGGTGCCGCTATAGCAAAAGTTCTCGTACTAGAAAATTTTATTTCAAAATTATATTTATGTGCTATGCTTAGAAATTCTAATTATAATACTATTATAATATTATTTAGTTTACTTTTATTTTTTATTTAGTATATAATTGTCTTTATAATTCGAGAAAAATCAACAGCATTAGGAGAAAATTATGAGTGGCGTAGCAAGTGCAAGTGTGGTAGTTGCAGGAGGGTTAAGTCAGGATCAAGAGTGTATTAGCTATCGGGAAAAAGTAAGGCAACAGATACCTTTGAATGTCTATTGGGCGGAATCGTCTTTGGTAGAGATAGAATATTTAAGATCGAGAGTGCAGTTACATACATCATGGTCGGAACAAGATACTGTAAAAGCAGCTGAAGCAGGTAAATCGGGTAAAATAGTAGAACAAACAAAACGTGTTGCTTTAGCCGCCGAGGGTAGAATCACAGCGTTAGGATGCTCATTGAAAGCAAACATCCTTGAAGCAATACTGAAAAGGCCTGAAGAAACTGGTGCTGCATCTATATCAAAAGCATATTTAGAGACAGTAGAACTAGAACGTTCAGTAATACTAGACTTAAAAGAAATAAGAAGAAAAGTTGGAGAATTCTCTAATGATTTAAAATCTAGTATATCAAAAATAACCTCTGCTTCAATAACAGGAATACAAAAAGGAAATATGACGCCAAGAGAACGTATGCTGGCTGTTAGTGAAATAAAATTTGCTGTAAACAATTTAGGAAGTGTAACTCTATATTTAATGGATGCAATGGCTAACACAGTCAAACTCGTAGCAGAGAAAAAAGCCTTATTATCAATAATGACCGGAGACAGTGGACTTATCGAAACAGGGGGAGCCTTTTTGGCTGAGGGCTTAGCAGCAAAAGCCATGGGAGAAGTGGAGCTACCAGACGCAATGCGCGAGATAGATGAAGCAATAAACAAAGAAGGAGCAAGAGGTGTAGAGGTTAAAGTGACAACGGTTGCGAAATTTGCAGTTAAAAAGCTGAACCAAATAGTTGCAATAGCGGACCGTAAATGGGGAAAGTGTAGAGATATTATGGGGCAAGATTATGAGTAGCGTAGTGATAGAAAATTAGACAAGTCTATTAAAATTACGGCACGGGATCATACTTGTAGAGCTTGTCGTCGATGGCAATCGTGCGATAGAGCCAGGGGTCGTCGTTTTCCCGCAGGAGGCGGTCGCAGCCCATGATGTAGCCTTTGAAAAAGCCGTGTTTGCGCATGGCTAGAAGCATGTATCTGGAAGAGGTGGGTCTAAAGTGGCTTCTTGGGCCGTCGACAGGTGAAATGATATTTTGATGAAATAGGATCACTTTTTCAGCAGCCTTCACCAAAAGGGATTTTTCCTTCTCTACTTTTTCTTCCGGTCTTTGTAGGCCAGCATCCTTGCCCCAAGGCTCGTAGTAGCCCGGCATGGCACAAAGAAGGAGGGGCAAAAAAAGGATTGTGAAAAATATCTTTCTTCTGTTCATTGCTCGTTACTCATTTTTATAACCGCAAAGCGGTAAATTTGCCGCGAATGCGGCTACAGTTGCTAGCCGTGGGTGACCGAAGGGAACCCACGGAAAATGCCGACCCCCACAACAGAGCCGCGAGCAGCGGCGACACCGATAAGAAGAGTGTCGCCGCTGCTCGCGGCTTTATGGCGGGGTGATCCTCATCCGTGGGTTCCCTTCGGTCACCCACGGCTAGCAACTGTAGCCGCATTCGCGGCAACTTTACCGCTTCGCGGTTGAGATAAGCCTTTGCTTTTTTCCGTTCATTACTCATCACTCATCGTTCATCACTTATTAAAAGGCGTACTTCAAAGTAAATACGGGAAATAGCCCTTTTTGGTTCATCATGGGGGTCGCTTCACATTCGTAAAGTCTTTCATTGTAGAACTTGGCTTCTAAGCTCGCTCCATGAATCCCTCCAAAATACCACCCGGCCTCAAAGCTTGTCACGATAATTCCTGCGGCGGTGTCTCCGTGGTGGAAGAAATGGTAGGCGGCTGCAATAAAAGAGCCGTTTAAGAGGAAGGCTGTGAGGGCAGACTGTTTTTGGCCAAGGTAGAGGTAGCCAGAACCGGGGAGCAGGGCATTAAGCCCCTTTGCAAGGCCTACAGACTTCTTATGGGCGCTATAGCTGGGCAGATATTCTTCGTAGCCAGGACAGGCCTGAATGAGGGTTGTGGAGGTTGTTAGAGTGTCCCCTGTTTTAGGGTAGATCTGTTTGATGTAGCCTAGGAATGCTTCTGCCTTGGTATCCTCTCCTAATTGTAGGTAGCTATCGTAAAGGAGAACTAGTAGATCGTGGAAGGCGGGGAATTCTTGTGTTACCCCACGCAAACAGCTGTTTTCGTAAGTGTAGATGAGCTCGTCATATTTTTTTCCCAGATAATAGCAGAGTAAAATTTCATATTGAGCTTCCATTTTCCTCTCCCCAGGAGGAAGGAGGATATCAGCTCTTTTAAAGGAGGTAATGGCTTGATAGAGATCTAGCTGTTTTGCAAATGCGGTGCCGATGGTATATTCTTTTCCCCAATCGGTGTTTTTTTCCTCTTCAGATAGAGGGGCAAAAGGGGAAGGGAGCCCTTTTAAATATTTGTCTTGAACGCAGTAGGAAATTTTTGGTTCTAGATCTTCGGTAGTGTGGTGGCAAGAACAGAGAAATACGAGGAAGACTAAGATAACTTTAGTCTTCAAGTGTGCAATCCAATTCGCTTTCATCAAATAGTCTAGATTCATTTACTGGTAATTTCACCCAATCCAATCCGTGGTCGAACTCCTCTTTTGAGATAGGAGCACCGGCTTCATCTTTATAGAGCACCTCTTGATGCTCTGTAAGGGCGCGGTAATCGTCATCCGAACTGATGATATGGGGCCTTAAAAAGATAATAATGTTATCCTTTATATCACCTCTGTCATTTTCTGAAAAGAGGGCTCCTATCACGGGTAGCCCGCCGAGGCAGGGGATAGCGGTCCTAAAATGGGTTTTTGTGTCATTAAGCATACCGCTAAGGGCAACAAAGTTATCGGTGGGAACATGGACCTTTGTGGCCATGCTTGCGTGGGTTGTTGAAATACCATTTACTTGGAAAGTAGTCGCACTTGAATTGGCTTGTTGAATTTGAGCAGAAAGGTCGAGGTTGATGTCGAGCGTGACAATATCATTATTCCCGAGTACAGGGGTAACGCTAATATTGACTCCAATATCTCGATATTCAATGTTTCCTGTTTGAGAAGTAGAAGCACCCCCAGAAATTGTAGTAACTGAGGAGTTATAAGGTAAGTTTTGCCCAACGAAAATACTCGAGGTGTGGTTGTCCTGGGTGATGATTTTCGGATTTAGAACAATGACAGAGTCGTTATCTGTTTGCAGCGCATTCACAAGGCTTCCCAGCGATATAAAAGACTTGCCTTTATGCATAATGATATCGCCTAAAACTCCCAGGTCAAAACCGCTTGTGGGAGGCAAAATACTTGTAGTTTGAGGGTAAGAAGTGGCATTGATCGCATTTAAGCCATTTTCAAAAGTAGGATTTTGAAAATTCGTATTGCCGGTGGTTGGGTTTACACCAGGGACGTTGCCGGTGCCAGCAGCAACCTTGTTCATATATTGCATTTTTCCGCCCCACTGGAGGCCAAATTGCTGTGTGTTGCCAAGTGTTGTCTCAATGACGAGAATTTCTATGAACACTTGTCTTAAAGGGATATCCAAATTTGAAATGAGTTCGCGTAGCTTTGATAAAATCCCCTCTTCGCCTGAAACGAGCAGGGAGTTTGTTACGGTAATCCACTGAACCGATTTAATCGCCTCTGAAAGGGCTTTATTCGTTGAGGAAGGGTTCTTGCCAAGTTCTGTTGCAATCAGTTTTAAGGCGTCGCTGATCTCGCCTCCCTGATGGTATTGAAGTTTGTAAACAAGGAAACTGACGTTTTCAATCGCCTCGATATTGGAGTCAGCTCCTTTTTGAGGGGAATCGAATTTTTGCAAAAGTTCCATCACCCTTGTGACAGAGTTTTGGTCGCCTGAAACTAAAATAGAGCCGGTTTTATCGATCCACTTTAGGTTATTGATTGTATTAAAGAAAGGATCATCTTTAACACCCGTAGCCAGTAGATGCTGTTCAAAGTCATGGATAATAGCGATCAGCTCTTCGCCGTTTATATAATGGGGCTTGTATAACGTAAATGTAGCTGGTCCATTTTCAGAAAATTTAGATTTAAGCCCAGAGATGTCAAAACGGGCGACAAGGTTTTCTACTTTTTCAAGAGTAGCTTGCGTCCCTGTAAATAAAATCGAGTTGGTTTCTTTGATATACTTCATCGAGCCCAAGGTTTGTCCAAGCTCAGGATCAAGCGAGCTTTGTTTTCGTAGATCATCGGCAAATGACTCAAGAGAGGCCATGAGCTGACTTCCTGTCACAAACTTCAGCTTATAGATCAAAAAGGTAAGCGATCCCACGTTCTGCACACCGGTCGATTCTGATCCTTTTGTATCAAGCGTTGTTAAAATCTGTTTTAATTTTTCAATAGCGGTGGGAGTGCCAGTAAAAAGGATAGAATTTGTTAAGGAGACAATCTTAGCGCTTGAGACAGAATCTAGAAGATCATCATCGGCAAGTCCGGAGGATTTCAAATCGGCGGCCATCTCTTGTACTTGTTTTTCAATTTCTTTGGGAGCTTTATTGACAGGCTTATAAATAAAGAAGGTTGTTTTTTCTGAGGCTGCCCCCTCATCATAGTGCTTTACGATTATTTTTAATTCTTCAATTGCAGCTTTTGTTCCTGTAAGGGTAAGACTGTTGCTCTCTTCTTCCCACTTGATTTCGCTAATCGCCTGAATGAGGTCATTATTTGGATAGCTTGATTCTTTTAAGTGTCTTGAGAGTTTATGCAACTGAGAAATGACCTTATTTCCCTTTGCATGTTGCAATGGATAAAGAAAAAAGCTACTTTCTGCCACCTGCTTTTGTATAGAGCTTTCGATGTCTAGAGAGGTTAAAATGTTTTTGATTTTTTCTATCGTTGCAGAATCTGCAGTGAAAAGAAGGGAATTTGATTGAGGAATGGGTTCAACATTTTTAATAGCATTAACCAAAGGTGCAAAAGCACTAGAGGAGCCTAAATGAGCATCCATTTTTTTCAATTCTTTGATTAACTCATCCATGTCTTTTTTTTGAATCTTGTAAATAAAGACACTTTGCTCGCCGATAGGTCCGCTTTCCAGGCTAGGCATATCGAGTTCTTTCATTGCATTGATTGCTCTCTCAATCAAATAAGGGGTAGAGACGATGTAGACTGTATTTGTTTCTGCTTGTGGAGCCAAAATAAACGGATTTCCCTCTGTAAAGGGGGCCATGATCTGATGGGTCAATATGATCAGATCTTTTGTCGAAACGTTTTTCGCAGCATAAGACTCAATCTCCAGTGGGGTATGGGGCGCATCTAAACTCATGAGGAGAGAGGCTATATTATCGATATTCGAAGCGATATCTGTCACAACCAGCTGCCTTGTTTCGGGCGAGATTTCTATGAGGGCTCCCGCTGAAGTGAGGGGCTTTAAAATTGTTGCAAGAGTAGTTGGATTAGCGTTTTTAATTCTAAAGACACGGGTGATCATCGGCGCTGTGGTCATTTCTGAATGGGGAATATCAGAAGAAACAACAGTCGGAATCTGATTAACGGCTTTATTTGTTGTGATGAGGACTGTATCTCCATCGTCGACCATGTTCAGATCATGCACACGGAGAACTTGTATGAGGGTAGAGATGATACTTTTTGCGCTCACAGGTTCTTCAGAGACTATCGTCACATTGAATTGTAAATCTCCCTCATCAAAGACGAAGTTCACATTTAAAGTTCTACTGACGAATCGGAGGTATTCTGTGATGGCAACGTTATTGAAATTGATCGTATATCCGCTCTCTGCGGCATTTTCTACAGGCACAGGAGATTTTTCATTGCTCTCCTTAAACAAGGAGAAGCTCATTAGAGAGAGACCTAGAAAAATTCTTGTCAGTTTCGGTATCATTTTCTAAAAATTCCTTGCATCAGTTCCGATTCTGTAAATTATTTAATAGACTTACACGATCCTAAAATACGCGCCTATTATTGTAAAGACGAGACCTGCTTGGGCAACAAAAAAAGAAACGCAAAACGCAAAACAAGAAACGCAAAACGAAAGAGAGAATTAAGAATTCTTAGATTTCTTCCGTTTTGCGATTTTTATTTTGCGTTTTGCGTTTCCCACGTGCTGCATATCCTGTTATTCTTATTCACTTTCCCATGTTACGGAGAAGCCTTCTCCATTTGCGGTTAGCGCAGAAGTTGCGGCTTCAGGGGCTCCAGTGGAGCTTTCCATGTTAATAGCATCATTCTGCCACCAACGATCATTTATTGGTCCAGTGGTACGGTTGATCTCTACTGTGCAATTGGTAAATGTAACATTACCAAAATTAGCTAGAGGTAAGATCCCTCCATCGTAAGGAGCTTCTACAATCCATTCCGCGGAATTTCTTTGCGCAGTGGAAGAAGTAGTATAGGAAGTGGGCACGGCAAAGTAGACCTTTTGAGTGTAGTTGAAAAGAGTAAGTTGGAAAACATTAGAGCCCAAATAGTTTACTTCTGCACCTATCACATCTCCAATATTCAATGGGAATCCTGTGATTTGGTAGGAACCTAAAGGATACATTTCAAACCAGGCGTAATTGACTTGTGCGCCATTTGTCCAATCATGCTCTGTGCCAATTTGTTCGACGCTGTTACTAGAAAATCCATCTATTCCTACCCAAACTGATGAATAAGTAGTATTAGCGGAAGGAGAAATCGTTGGAACAGTCCAAGAGCCATAGGCATAATTAACTATATCGTATTCTGGATGTGCTTTTCCTATAGCATAGCCGCTCCAGTTTGTGCTTGTGGCAGAACCGCTAGTGGCGAATGCTTTTTCTTGTGGGTGTTTTGACTTTGCTTGAGAGACCATACAATTTGCATGAGTCCATGATCCATCCAGATTTTTTGTTTGGCCCCATGAGATTTGGCAAATGCCGAACAAGAAAATTGATAAATAAGCGATTGTTTTTTTCATAAAATACCTCTAGTTTGATTGCTTCCTCTCCACCATGGAGAGAATGACAACTAAACTTTTATCTTAAGGTGCTAAAAAAGACAAGATAATTGCTTTAGAATTGGGCTTTGATACGCATAAAAGCGCGCTCTGCTGAGGCTCTAATTCTTGCGTAACGTGCAGCAGAAGCAGCACGAATGTTTATGTAACGAGGTCTTATTGTTTCATACCAAAAGATTTTCGAAGGCAAAATGATCTGATATTCAAAAAAATGGGGAAGATCTGCCTGAAGCATCGGTTCTATTTTTTTTGCCTCTCCAATACCTGAAAGGATAAAACACCCCACTTCGTGTGCAAGAGATCCAATTGCTTTATAGGGAAGGTCTCCTGCTTCTTTGATACCATAAAGAAGAGCGGAGAAAAATTTCTCCGTCTCATTTAGCCCTGATGTGAAAATGGGGCCAAATTCAGAGAGAAGGTTACCCAAGAGCTCCACTGTTAATTTTAAAGGCTCTAAGGCTGCAACTAAGGTTTTCTTTGTTTCGTCTATGCCTGAACGGGCAGTTGATAGGAGCTCAGTTGCAAAAGGGGTGATCAGGTCTTTTATGAGAGAAAACGTTTCCTGAAATGCAAAGAGTGTAGCTATGAAGGTTTTTCTCGTTTCGCCTAAGCTAGAACCTGCACATGCCAAAAGCTCCCTACCTATGGTTGTAATAATCTGGTAAAGTTCGTCTGCGAAGATTTTAATGAAATCATACAAGGCTATAAAAAACTTCTTTGTTTCATTTAAGCCTGAACTTAGCAAATCAAGAAGCTCGTTTGCAAAAGGAGCAGCAAGCTCTTCTAAAAAGGAAGAGAGTTTCTGAAGTATTGAAAGGGTTGCAATCAGGGTTTTCTTTGTTTCCCCCAAGCCTGCGCTGCCACATGCCGCTAATTCGTCTGCAGCAGGAGCAATAATGTCTTTTAGAACCATGAGGGTTTCTTTAAGCACAGAAACAGTGGCAAGCAAGGTCTTTTTTGTTTCCCCTGCTCCAGATACAAATAAATTTCCCCCCTCCTTCAGAACGGAAGATCCAACGTCGCACAAGGGTTCTAGAAGTTGCCCTGAGAAGCGAGCAGTAGCATAAATGAATTTTCCCGTCTCGTTTGCCCCTGAGCAAAAATAGGGCAAAGCTTCCTTTGCAATTATTTTGGAACCATCCATAGGAATAAGAAAAAGCATCTCGAAAAAATAGGGTACTGCCTGGATAGTCTTTGTGATTTCTCCCACATTTGACCCGGGCATTATACCCAATGATTTGACTGTTTCGTGGGCCTCTTTTCCAAAACCTCTTCCAAAGGCAAACACTTGACGCCCTGTCCATTTGCCGCCTTCTACGAAGGCAAAACCGACGAACAGAAAGGGGATGCAAGCCTTTTCTAGGCAGCTATCAGCTTCCAACTCTTGCGGTCTAGCATCTACAGCAGACATTATCCCTGACCTTGTGAGCTAGGGGGTACTGCCAGTGGAATAGCTGGTACTGCTTGTGCATTTTTGTAACTATCAGCTATTTTTTTCTTTTCTGTATCGTAACGTGTTTGAGCCTTATCGACTACTTCATCCCTCACATGGATCTCATCGATTCTATCTACGTAATAATTACGTAAACCTTCTGTTGATATAGCATCAGGTTTTAAAGTATTAATAAGAGCCACAATGCCGGCATAAAGTGTAATAAATAAATCCCCAATTTCATGAAAATATCTAAAGAAAACATCTTCAACTAAGCCTTCTTCATTAATTTTTGATTCTTTGTATGCAGCGTGTAAGAGCATAGGAATAAGGAAAATCGTTTTAAATGCTATACGTATCACTCTTGCTATAAGAGAAAGTGCTAAACCTATTGTACCTGCAAAAAAAGTCTTCATACGAATATTTTGAAGATTAGGACTCCCCTTAATCGCAGCATTCCGATTTTCCCAGGCGATAATTGTATTACGAACAGTCATGGGAGCGCTTGCTGCGAGTTTAAAGCCTTGAAATCCTAATCCTTCATTTAAAGTTTTGAGATAAGAGCCGAATTTTTGAAGATTATTCTCCCCATTACCGTGAACTGCATAAGTTCCTCTACGAGCCGCATCATTCTGAACTTCTCTATAGTCAAGTATATTATTTAATCTTACATCTAATTTTTGATAATTCGAAACACTCATAATACCTCCTGTTTTTGTTATGTTACAATAATAAAACAAACAGAATTAAAAACAAACTAAAATAAAAATAACGTCATTGATTAAATTTAACTTATTGTAAATAGGAACAATGGACAAAATCGTTAACTATTTTCTTTATCCTGCAAATGGTGTTGCAGGATTTTGCAGGATTATGCAGAATTGTGTTTATGGAATTGTGCAAATTACTCTTTGAACCTGAATCTAAGACTATCAAATTTAAGAGGGATCTCTCCTCCCTGGAACCTATTTTAAAGACAATTGTGGCTTTTGCTAATACTGCTGGAGGGACCTTGGTGATTGGAAAATCAGCAGAGGGAAAGATTGTAGGGGTGAAGGATGTGTTAAAAGATGAAGAATCTCTAGTAAATGCCATTGCGGACACTATATATCCTTTTATTCTTCCTGAAGTTGAGATTATTACTGTAGAAGGGAAGAGCCTTCTTGTTGTACGCGTTGCCCACTGGAAAGGTCCATTTTATATTAAAAGGGAGGGGATACCTCGCGGAGTTTATATTCGTTTGGGTTCTAGCAGCAGGCCTGCCGGTCCTGAATTTGTAGCGGAGCTTCAACGTTTAGTTACCAATGTCTCCTATGATCAACAACCTCTTACTGATTTGTCGTGCAATGATCTTGAAACTGGATCTTTTCATAATAAAGAAAAATTACAAAGTCTGGGACTTCTTGTGCGAGCTATGGGCAGATTGGTTCCCACTGTTGGGAGTATTATTTTATTTGGTAAGAATAAAGAGCGTGAGAGACTTGTCCCAGATGCGCGCGTGAGTTGCGCTCGATTTCTGGGGAATACCAAGGCAAATATTTTAGATCGTTATGAAGTTGAAGGGCCTATTTTAAATGCTATCGAACAGGTGCCAAAATTTATTGCTAGAAATACCAGGTTAAGCTCTCAGTTTGGAGAAATTAAGCGCAAGGATATCCCTGAATATCCCATGCCGGCTATACGTGAGGCTTTAATCAATGCTCTTGTCCATGCTGATTATTCTATTACCGGATCTCATATTCAAATTGCCATCTTCGATGATCGTTTGGAAATCCAAAATCCGGGGATGTTTCCTTTTGGATTTACCTTTGAAGATTTAAAAGCCGGGATCAGTCGCGTTAGAAATAGGGTGATTGCTCGAACCTTTCATTCTTTGCAATATATGGAAGAATGGGGCAGCGGCTATAAGAGGATTATGGAAACTTGCCATAGCGAGGGTTATCCAGAGCCAAAATGGGAAGAGATAGGCACTTCGATCCGCGTTACCTTTTATCCATACTTGCAAGTATGCAACGGGTTTACCCTCAAAGAGGAACCTGCTCAAGAAGAAATAATGGATAGAGAGGTGGAAATTTTAGCTCTATTCAAAAAAGAGGAGAGTCTGCCTTTCCGTGAGATAGCCAAAAGGCTTAAGTTTACCGTCTCTGAAAGAACTTTGCGCTACACCCTTTCTAATCTCAAGCGAAAAGGCTTTCTCATCTCCAGAGGGAAAGGACGTGCCATTGTGCTTAAGAAAATTAAATGATGTGGCCTATTTTAAATCTAAATGACCTGCTGCATATTTATGAAGAACGCTTGCAATAAGTGTTTGATAGGGGAGGCCTTCATAGGCTGCTATTTGCTTGATATTGAGTATATCATTGCTTGATAGTCGGATATTAATACGAACATCTTTGCGCAAAGTTTTGGCTGCGGTTTTTCGTGCATGCGTTTTTACTTTTTTAACATTTTTTACTGTTTTCCATTCCCCTATTTTCTTCTTTTCTTCATTTTGCGTCTTTTCTTCTAGGCTGTGCGGCTTAGTGAAAGGATGAGCTTGGGGTGTTGCTGGATGGTGAAGAGGGGGGAGGTCATGGTTTGCTTTAGGATGGCTTCAGATTGTCTTTTGGTAGAGATGGAGGAGTTGTCTTTGACGGCTTGTATCAGTTCGTTTTCAAGGAGATTTGTGCCTAGTTCTAAAGAATGAAAAATGAGGGTGTCTCCGATTTTCCAATTGTCAGTGGTCTCGAAAAATTCTGCAGCGGGGTTAATTCCAAGAGGGGGATTATTTGCTGTAAGAATATGGGGGGTAGTGGAACCTTCAGATAGTCTGATGAGGCTGGAAAGGCCGCAGGAGATGAAAGAAAGTTGATCCTTCCAGGGGCTTAAGATGAGGAGGCTGGCAGCAATGGGAAAAGTGAGCATCTCATTTAAGGCTGTCATGAATGGAAGGGGGCGGAAGGGCTCTTTGACCTGTCTTATTTTTTCATGGACATACATTTTGCACATCCCTTCGATGACACTTGCAAACATGGCGCTATCGACATCGAGGGATAGGGCTTGAGCAATAAAGATGGCATAGGATTCATTAGGCCAAGCAAAAAAATCGTAATAGAGGCCAAACTGTTCTGGCAGCTTAAATTTTGCAAGGGAGACTTCCACGTGGGGCCATTCTGGTGTCGTGGCAGGACTAAGATGCTGCTGGGCCATATGAAGAGTTTCATAGCATTCTTTAAGTCTGTCGCTTTCAGGTTTTTCTTTTTGTAGTTCGTCTGATTTTAAATAAGAGGAGATATCTGTGATGAAATCGACGATATCGTTATATCTTTCACTTACCGACACAGCTAGAGCCTTCCCAATGATTTTTTTTAGATTTGCAGGTAAAAATGAGAGGTTAATGACTCCAAAGCTGAGTTTGCCTAAAATAAGCTCATAGGCGATGACACCTAGAGAATAGATATCGGAGGCGTAAGTAACTTTATGGGGATTTTCTTTTTGTTCAGGACTCATATAATCGGGAGTCCCGAGGATTTGAGAGGGCTTGGGATAGATTTTATCTTCGTGAAGCTGGGCAATGCCAAAGTCGATCACTTTAATTTCCCCATCTTCTGTGATTAAGATATTCTCAGGTTTTAAATCACGGTGGATCACCCCATGCGTATGTAAATGCAAAAGGGCGTAAGAAACTTGCAGAATAATCTCAAGTGAGCGTTTAAGAGAAAGGGAATGCTGCATAATGAACTGGCGAAGGGATATGCCTCGGATAAGCTCCATGGCGATATAAAGCCCATCTTCCCACTCTCCTTGTCCGTAAAGCTTCACGATATTGGGATGGTTTGTGAGCTCAATGATTTGAGCTTCTTTTAAAAACCTCATCGTCATTTCCGGATGGTTGACAAACTTAGGCGACAATACTTTGATGGCAATCGGCTCTTTTGTCTCGGGATGGATCCCTAAATAAAGGAGACTCATTCCCCCTTTATTGAGTAGGCTCTCAATTTTATAAGGCCCGATTTTGGGGGGTAGAGGCAGGGTAGGCTTTTCTTCCGGAATTCCGGGCAGGGTTGTCTGTTTATAAAATGTGCCGCCCGACATTATTTATCACCCAACGCTTAAGATTTTTAGGCCATAGACATCGCCCATTTTAATGAGCTCTGCTTTAGCAACTTTTTTTCCATTGACTGTGATGTTGACACCAAGTTCTGGACGCAGCGAAATCTCCAGCACATTGCCCGGTTGCAGCTGCAGAAGTTTTTCTAGCTGCATTTGCATTCTGCCCATTTCAACGGTAAGCACTATTGGTGCCTCATGCATGGAAACAGCCTTTTCTATAGGAGCTTCATCCGGCGGCGGCTGCTCCTCATCGCCTTCCCATAGGGGTTCCTCAGTATTTTTTTCCATATTTACACCCTCCTCGTAATAAAAAGCATAATCGAGAATTTTTAGCACACCTTCTCTATAATTCGCATGAAAAAGAGGGGTGTTATTGAGATTAACGGTCACACTTCCTTTATTTTTTTCAGGATCAAAGCTAGCATGTTCAAGGAGGACAAAGTCTCCCACCTTTACCTCATCCCACTTTTGAGTGGAAAGGATGGTGCTGCCGATTTTCAAACGGAGTTCTACTTCCAGCTCTTTTGCAAGGGGGCTTGAGGCGATAGAAAATGGCCTGGATGCAAAGTGATTGGAAAATTCGGTATGGAACGGACTTGGACAAAATATCCGCGCGTGGAAAGGACCTATCAAGATGTCTATTGCCAGACCCTCTTGCGGAGGAGTGGCCTCTTCTGAAAGACTCAAAGAAAGGTCGCCAAAGGGTTTGAGACCATTTAATGCTTCCATTGCAGATACGGCTAAAAAAAGATAAAATCCCATCAGAAGTTTGGGATCGGAAAATCCTTTTTCAGGTTTTTTTACCGATGCTAGAGCAGCTTTGGCAAGCGATGCGACATCTGAGTCTGACATGATCCAGTAAGCTTTTTCAGAAAGAGGGGTCAGCTGAAATGGGAGGACGTGGGGATCTTTTCCAAAACCTGCATAAGGATCAGATAGGGTTTCTGTTTTTTGATGAGAAATTTTCAAATCTTTTATTTCTAAGGCTTCTTGCAGTTTTTCTGCAGCCTCATGCCATGGAAATGGGGGTGGATTACCCCATAGAGGAATCACTTTCGCTTGCGTGAGTGTATCTGCTACGTTTTTAATCCATTCAAGGGGAGGGGTCATTCTTTTTGTTCCTCTTCATTATCCCTATTATCACGATCGCTCCTTCTATACAAGGGTTCCTCATCGGTGATCAGATTTACTTCAAGCCTATGGATTGAAAAGGGGAGTTCTTTTTTTTGTTTGAAATATTCCATAAGAGCGTCCATGTGTATTTTAAACATGGAAGCTGCTGCGGGCTCTGAAATAAATGTGACATTGAATGTTTTAGGCGACGTGCTAAATTCTTCAATCTGGATTTGGGAACCGTAAAACATGGAATTTGAAAACTGAGGCGCATCCAAATAAATAGTTGTTTTGGTATCTCCAGCATGGTGGACCACCTGCATATGGCTCACGATGTTTTCAAACACTTCCATAATCTCGCTACTATTTTGAACAGATATCTCGCCCGGGCCACTAGCTTGAGAGGAGGAAAGGGGAGATAGATAAGGGATTTCTATACTCTTATTTTCCTCTTTATCCAGCCACTCTTGAATAAGTTCCTGGTTTTCCTGGAAAAAAGTGACGATCAGTTCTTCAAATTCCCCATCAGCTAAAAGCTCCTCAATAATAAAAGGCTTCGCCTTTGCCGTTTCTTTTGGTCGTGCGGTAGTAGTAGTTTGTTTTACATCTAGTTGTGTTTCAATAGTCATAATGTTTTGGTTCCTTTTTTAAGAGAAGATCGGGCACGCACGCGGGCACGGGCACGAAATCCGGAAAGAGAAGAGAGTTTTAGACCTCTCTTCTTTCGTGCCCGTGCCCGTGCCCGCGTGCGTGCCCGATCCCCTTCTTCCTCTTCCTTATTCATTTTGCTGATCTTGGTCTTTTTTTTCCTTGGGAATCCGCTTAACCCCTTCATTTAGTGCTCTTCTACCCGTGGTAATGTTAACGGAAATATTTTTCTTTGCGTATTCGGGGCCTTGAAAAGCAGCAATTAATGAGGCAACATTTTTTTCGGCGAGCTTTTGCGCCTCATTTGTGTCAAAGAGCATTTCCACTTGAAATTGCCCTCTCGCGGTTGAATATTCTTTAATTTCTATGACTGTACCGAAAAAGACAGAGTGTTCAAAGGCGGGGTTGGTTAGATCGATTGTCGTTGTATGTTCGGCTCCGGTAATACTTTTTTCTTGCATGTAAGAGATCCGCCCAATCATTTGCATCATC
>JABDAY010000024.1 GCA_013288895.1 Chlamydiota bacterium
TTCTATGAGATAGTTGTCTGTTTTGAAAAATGCCCTGTGAACAAAATAATGGCATTCGATCCGGGCAATTGCATCGGCTTTAAAATCTTGGGTGAATTCTTCAAAGAGTTTTGGATCGAATAGGAGTTTTAAGGCAGCAGCTTCCCAAGAAGACCAGGCCTTGGCTGCCTCTTTTCTCATTTCTGGATCCTCAGAGCTCAATCCCCCCTTTCATTTACTGGAATGGGAGCGAGGAACTTTTCCCAGATGTCGGGAAAGATTTGGTGGGCGCCGTATTGATAAAACCAGACAATTTCGCTTGGCCTGCATAAAAAGATCCCTCTTAATATCAGAGCTAAAACTTTTTCAGGATGTGTTTGGGCATAGGCCAAAGCAAGGGTACTTCCCCATGAGCCTCCAAACACGACCCATCGATCAATTTTTAGAAGATTTCTAATCTTTTCAATATCATCGACAAGGTCCCATGTTGTGTTATTAATGAGACAGGAGTGGGGAGTGCTTTTACCGGCGCCTCTTTGATCAAAGACGATAATGCGATAGGCCTGCGGATCAAAAAACCTTCTGCATTTACCATCAGTTCCGGAGCCTGGTCCTCCATGCAAAAAAAGGACGGGCTTACCTTTTGGGTTGCCGCTTTCTTCCCAATATAGGGTATGGAGATCATCGACTTTTAGAAAGCCTTTATTGTAGGGCTCGATTTCAGGATAAAGTGTTCTCATGTTTTTACAAAATCAATATAACCATTTGGCACATCTACGGCAATGAGTTTAACTTTCACCCTGTCTCCAACGGCAAGGCCCTCAAAACCTTTGAGGATTTTACCCTCGACTGGGGGATGGAAAATCCGTACCCAAGTGCCTTTGGCACCTGCCCCTGTGACAATCCCATTATAGCTATGCCCAATTCTTGTAGATAGATAGATGGCAGCGGCTGCCTTTTTTACCTTCCGTTCTACTTTTTGCGCGTCATCTTCTTTTGCAGTGCAGTGGATAGCGAGGGTTAAAAGTTCCTCTTTGGAATAGGGAGGTTTTTCTTTTTTTAGAGCGGCTTTGATCAGTCTTTGCGTGATCAAATCAGGGTAGCGCCTATTAGGAGCAGTCGAGTGGGAATAATCGGTCACTGCAAGACCAAAATGGCCAAGCGGTTTTTCACCGGGGAAGTTCACCACGTATTCCCCACGGCCTAGAAGCTTGATCACTGCAAGGGATATATCGGGAAATGTATCTGGATTTTTTTTCCTTTGCGCGCGCAAAAATTTTTCGAGCTCTAGAGCCTCAGGAATTACAGGAAGATCGTAGTCTACACTTTTGGCAAGAGATACAATCCTATCCCAATTTTTCGGAACCCTGACAACCCTGCGGAAAGTGGGAAAGTTGCAATTGTTTAAATAACGGGTAGAAGCTCCATTAGCGGCGATCATGAAATTCTCAATAATGGCAGTGGCTCTATTAGGCTTAAGCTCTTTTAACCCGAGCACTTCATCTTTCATGACAATGGGCTGGACCTCTAGTGGATCTAAACTTAAAGCGCCGAGCTGGTGGCGATAATTTTGCATCCTTTGTGCGAGTTCATCTTGGAGCATGATCTGCGACAAAAGATCCTTTATTTTTAGATGATATTTTAAAGGATCTTCAATCCATCCTGCTACCTGGTCATAGTTCAGTTTTGCCTTATTCTGCACGCAGGCCTTATAAACAGAAGAAGCCCCAATAGAACCATCCTCTTTCACCTCTAGTTCCATAATAATTGCCAGCCTATCCTCTCCTTCATTTAAAGAGGTCAGATCATTGGATAATTTTTGGGGCAGCATAGGGAAGACTTTCGAAGGGGTATAAACAGAGGTGGTATTTGCTTGCGCATGCAAATCAATGGGGCTTTCTTTTTTAACAAGCGCATCCACATCGGCTACAGCAACATAAATTTTGTTTTTCTCAGCATAGGTGAGCTGGTCTAAGTCAAGCGAATCGACATTATCGATCGAAAAAAACAAAAGCTCTCGTAGATCCCTCGTTTCTTTCTTGCTCGCAAAAGGAGCTGCTTGCCTAATTTCCCTAAGTTCTTGAACTACAGGCTCTTCAAACTCTGGCACGAGGTCCTTCTCAACCATCGCCTTTTCTGCAATCTCGTCTAAATTATATTTTTTTACCATAGGTTAAGTCCCTATACCTAAGGAAGTTAAAGATTTTTTTCACGCCCCGTGCCCGGTGCGTCTACCCGTTCTCTTTCCCCTTTATTATGCATATGAGGCTTTAATAAAGTACTTTTTACTAAAAAAGGGGAAATTGGGTGTCACCCGCCTAGGCTGGATACAAAAAAATTTTTCCTATCACATTGTTTATAAGAGGTTTGTGTAATTAAAATGAAATTAAAAATTTATAATCGTAAATAACTTGTATTTTAATCGACTTATTAATATAATATTAATATATGGACAACATAATTTTAACATAAAAAACATAAATAAAAGGAGTCGTTATGGCAGGAGTGCATAAAGTTAATAAAGGACAAGTTGATCCCCTACCTCTTGCAGGTTCGGTTAGTCTGCAAAGCAAGGGTCTTTTAAATCGAGCCTTAGCAATAGTAAAGAGCTCATTGTGGAACGGTGAGTCATCGGAATTAGCAGCTGCTGTTTCTTTTATTTTAACAGCGGTGGTCTTTTTCGCGGGTTTTCAAGGTGGTCTAGGAGTTATTAACTCCCAGGCAACATTGATTGGTTTTGAAACCGCGCTTGGCACAGCCGCGGTTGCGGCAGGGGCATTCTCTGTTTACAAGAGCAATAAGGATAAGAGCGTATTTGATAACTCCTTTAGAAATCTAGTGAGAAGGATGTATCCCAAGCCCAATTTTGTTGGAATATATGATACAGTTTTAGAAAACACAAAGTTAGAACTAGGAAGGGGGATTGCTCTTGCTTCAGACTCTAAACCAGTAAATGAAGTGAACATGTTCTTATCGCAATTAAAGGATTACACGATTAAACACGCAGATATAGACGCTGTGGAAGTTCATGACCTCGCTATCGTAATTTCTAACAGATTTTTTGCTCTTAACCCTAAATATAGGGAGGATAAGGAGGTGTGCTCAATGTTGGAAGCTCATTGCGTAAGCCTGCAAGCACATCAGGAAGATAGGATACAAAAAGTGGAATCCCCGCAAGAAGAGGGGGTATTTAATGGAGTTTTGCGAGATGAAATAAAAGATATGGGTCCCGAAGTTTTGGGAATATATTCTGCAGTTTTAGCACACACAAGAAAATTAGTAGAACCACGGCTAAAAGATATGGCCAATCTTGATCGACTTACTAGAGCAAAAATTGAAGTACGTGAGTTCATGACGCAATTAAACAAGTACCAAAATATAGACGCTACAACAGTTCGTAACATCAAGGACGCAGTTGATAGAAGACGCTGTATTGTTGGTGCAGAGTTTGCATTATTAGAAGAGAGATCTTTCATATAATAAAATAAGGGGTTTTTTATGTCAGACTATATAGCCGGTGTTTTTAGGAGTGAGCCTACCATTCGCGGGAAAGGATTTGATGCTACTGGGCATAACCGACTAGCCATAGGGGCTTTGGCTGGTGGGATCGCTATTTTGGTTATTTTCTCATTAGGTGTAGCAATTGGCCAAAATATTCCAGGTTTTAGCCAAGTGGTAAAAGCTATGGGCCCACGCCTCATTGTACCTTTAGCAATTGCGGGCAGTGGGGTTGGGATATATTCTATTTATCGCGGCAGTAGACATGCCACATACTATTCCAATGTTAAGGCTAAGGAGAAATATATTGCTGAAGCTGAGAGGAAATTTATTGCTGAAGTTCAGCGTAGGAAGGAATTGTCCGGAGGGGGCATTGATACGATAATACAAGAGTTCTGTGAAAAAATGCCTATAGTGCAGAAAAAACAATTCGAGACACGCCTCAACCAGATTATGGATGCAAGAATGAGGGAAGTATTTTCTGTTAACATGAGTTCTATGGTCGGACAAGGAATAGGTGAGCGTATAATTGCGTTGATGAATATGACAGGGCTTTCGATGCATAAGGTTATAAGTCAGATGGTGGATATAAGCTGGGTAAGGGGTAATATTCTAAAAGAAGCTCGAGAGGCTATACTAATTTTGCAGGAAATGAAACAAACAGCATCCCCTAAAACTAAACTAACAAAAGAAATTCAGAAAATTGAAAACTCTTTAATACGTTATTTAGGGAAAACTAAAGATAGAGATTTAAGCTGGCGTTATCTATCGTCACACTTAGTTAAGCGCCTTTAACCATTTTTTCCATAGACCTGAGTATAAGCGACTTATCGCTTTAAACGGCGTTAAAGCATTTATTATTATAAATCTCTTGAATTTAATTCGATTTATTTGTATAATATTAATAAAATAGAACATGTTATAACAAAGGATTTAATTATGCCAGACTCATTAACATCACCTTTAGTTCCAAAGGGCTTTCCATCTCCTGAGTCAACGACTGATCTTTTCTCAGGACAATCTGTACAAGCAGACCTACCTGTAAACCCTCCTAAAACACCTATTATTACAAAAGTTGCGCTTAGAAATTTAACCCTCTTTGCCGGTGTCAGTCTTGCAACTTTGGCCATTTTATTTGGAGTGAGTGGAGGCTTCGGCAAGTTTTCATTATCTGTAATGGGACCAGGATATTTTTATGGGGCAGTAGGCGGAGCCGCTGGATTATCAGCATTATTAGCAGGGTATGTTGCTGCTAAACACATAAATACCGACTATGATATAGCCGCCAATTTTAAGAGTGAGCCTACTATTCGCGGGAAAAAATTTGATGCTACTGGGCATAGCCGACTGGGTAAATTAGCTTTGGTTGGTGGTTTGGCTCTTTTGGTCATCGTCTCATTAGGCGCAGCGGCAGCAGCTGGCCATGATATTCAAGGTTTTAGCCAGGCGGTAAAAGCTCTGGGCACAGGTGGCTTTGTACCTGTAGCAATTGTAGTCGGTGGAGTTGGGATTTATGCTATTTATCGCGGGTGTAGGCATGCCAAATACTATCCCATTGCTGAAGCCGAGGAGAGATTTGGCACTGAAATGCAGCGTAGAGAGGACACGCGCGGAGGGAAAATTTACAAGGAAATGAGTGCTCTCATTTCAGGAATACCTGAGTTGCAGCGTGAACCATTCGTGAACCGGCTCACTGAGGTTGTGATTGCAAGAATGGCGAAAAATTTCCTGGTTAACATGAGTTCTATAGAAGGACTACGAGTAGGTGAGTGCATAGTTGCGTTGATGAATGCGAATAGGCTTTCGATGGATGCGGTTATAACCGGGATGTTGGAAGCAACCTTTTTGAAGGATGATCCTGGGCTGGCAGCTCAAGCAGCTGCAGATATTTTGGTGGAAATGGAACGAAATGCAACCGCTGGAACGATTGAGGCGATTGCGAATATTCGTACGGCTCTTAATAGCTATTTAGGGGAAAACCACCTCCCTGTACCCAATTCCCTGTTTACCTAGGGGACCCTCCTTGGAGCTAGGATCCCGGCCCGAAAAACCACTCTTTTCCCCATGCACCTGAATATAAGTGACTTAGCGCTTTAAGCGACATTAAATTATTTATTATTATAAATATCTTGCTTTTAATTAGATTTATTTATATAATTTTAATATAAAAGAGAAGCATATATAACAAAGGATTTAATTATGAGAAGAGCTGTTGGACCTTTTAATCCCACGCCTTTGGTAGCGCTAACTATACAAGCTGACTCAGTAAGTAGCAGGCTATTAGACACACTGAATAAAATAGAGAATCACTGCAACTTGCCTTGGAAAGGAGTGGCCTTTGGTCTTATTTTTGCTGGTTTAGCCGCGGTAATCATTTACACGGGTGTTCAAGGTGGTCTAGGAGCTATTGCAAAGAACTCTAAGGCATTTATTGGTTTTGAAACCGCGCTTAGCGCAGCCGCGGTTGCGTCATTTGCTTTCTCCGCTTACTGCCTTAATAAGAGAAAAGTAGAAGGGGAAAAACTTAAAAAAAGCCAAAGCGATTTACAGGCAATTTTTAATTCATTGAATGAAGACATAGAAGCAGAGAAAAAGAAATCTACCGTCCCTCCATCTTTGAGTGACGCTGCTTCACCACAATCTAGCAGCGAGCCTGTTGCGCAAATTTTGAGTAGTGAGCAATCGCCGGAGCGTCAACCATCAGTTCCTGAGGGTTTAGTGGAGAGCGATTCTGATGGCGAAAACGACGACGCGGTTGGCTTGTTCGACGGTTTCCACTATAATGCATCACAACAAAAAAGGGTTATTGCAGCAGGTGGAGAGTCAAGCCATAGACTTTGTGGCAACATCCCGTGTGGGCCTCATGGCTAGTAAAATTTCTTCGGAGGTTTCCCTTCCCCCTCCCACCGCCAGTTCAGCCCCAAGTTCTAGAAGTGGGCGTAAACCAGGTAGTTTTCCAAGTTTAGCTGATGCAAAGGCACGTTGGGCAGCTGAGGAGACTTTCAACCAACAAAACTCAGACGATCACATACCACTAGAGTCTGAAGATACTTCCTCGGATGACGAGATTTCAGTGGAGCCATCCTCACCGATGAGCAAAGAAAAAAGAAATGCTATTCTTTTGTTATTGTGTGGGCTCGTCTTGTTAGGCGGCGCGGGGTTTGTCCTTGCATTAATTATTCCTGGGACTCCTCATCTTTCTCAAATTCGTGATTCTTTCATGCAAAATACAAGCAAGGTCGAGCGCATAGGCGTTATGTTGGTTGGAGGTTTTGTGTTTGGAGCCCTCGCCTTTGGAATAGGCTGTCATAAATATATGGATGCTAAAGAACGTCAAGCGGCTGAGGAAAGAAGACAGCTTGCAGTTGAAGAAATAGTTTAATATAGGCTTTATTTGGCATAAGTCATTGATAATTAGCTGTAATTGTCTTTATGTATAATTAATTATTATTTTAAACTGTATTCTGCTATAATTAAAGTATTAATTAATACACAAGGATTTGTTTATGCCGACATCACCTGTAACATCCGAGCCCGATAAGCTTCCTGGACCCCCAAGTATCAGTCTAAGCAGCGCTTCCTCGAGTAGTTCAGCCGCGGCGGCACCCGTTGTAGCCCAGGCTGCTCTTAAGCAGCACGACCGAGCCCTATCGCCATCCCCCCGGATTTTATCATCTTCCGAAGCAACAAGTAGCAAAAAAAAATCATCTGTTAATTGGTTGGGGGTAGCGCTTGCCTTGCTGTTTCTGAGCGGAGCGGCATTGGGACTTGCAGCACTGCTGGGAGCATCCAATCTTTCTCAAATCAATGACTTTATTGTGCAAAATATCAAAGAAGAGGGGTGGCGCATATTTATAGTGTCCGCTTTTGCGTTCATCGGAACTAGCATCCTTTTAATGAGCTGCCTAAAAGAAGAGCCCCATATATAAAGAGCTAACGAACTACCGAATCGTTCTTTATAGTCAATCTATTTAGTTTTTGTCTTAGCCTTTGGTCTCACTGTTGCTTTCATGATTTTGTGTTGCAGGCCAAATCCTAAATATAGACCCAAGATACCTACAATAAGGTGGAACCAAGAGTCTGGCATGTTATTGGCGACAACTCCTAAAATCTCTTGGTCGCCATAGCCAAAGCCGAGAACCCCTAGAAGAACATAGACAATACCGAATACCTCAAAGAAGACTTTTGCTGCATGGTTGCTTTCAAAACTCACCCAAAAGGCTATGATACCTGTGACGATGTGAAAGATGTTGTGCACCCTATTTACATGAAAAAGGGCAAACAGCTTATCATCAGGTGCAAGACCGGGGACAAAGCCTAAAACACCCATCAGGAAAAAGATAATCCCTGCTGCCAGGGCTATTTTTTTCAACAACATGCGCTAACCTCCAGGTTATGCCCAACTAATCCACGCATAGACTTTTTAAAAAATATGTTCAAGAAAATTCTTTATATCCGTATATGTGGGTAAAAAGAGGGTTTATGCCAAATAAAGAGGTTATTCTAATTACGGGATGTAGCGGCCGCATTGGTTTCAAAGCTGCAGAGAGGTTCGCTCCCGATTACGAGATTGCGGGGTTTGATTTGATTTTAGCGGGACACTTGCCCGATGTGGATTTTATCATTGTCGATATGGCCTCCGACGAGAGTATGAAGGCTGGGTTAGAGAAGGTTCGGAAAGAATACGGAAATAAGATTGCCTCTGTGATCCATTTGGCTGCTTATTATAGTTTCACGCAGGCGCATAGTTCCAACTACGATAGGATCACTGTACAGGGAACCGAACGCCTGCTGCGCGGCCTTAAAGATTTTGAAGTGGAGCAGTTTATTTTTTCGAGCACAATGCTCGTGCACGCGCCTACAAAGCCTGGAGTAAAAATTACAGAAGATTCACCCGTAGTCCCAAAATGGGCATATCCAGAGTCTAAAGTAAAGACGGAAAAGGTGATCAAGGAATTACATGGGAACATTCCTTACGTCATCATGCGGATCGCAGGGGTGTATGACGATCAGTGCCATTCGATCCCCATTTCTAACCAAATTCAACGGATATTTGAAAATCAGCTGGAGAGCCATTTATTTGCGGGAGACCTGACACACGGGGCGTCATTTATCCATATGGATGATTTAATCGAAGCTCTTTGGCTCGCTGTTCAAAAAAGAAAGACCCTTCCCAAAGAGCTCACACTGCTCATAGGGGAAGAATCAACCCTTTCGTACGATGATTTACAAAAAGAGATTGCAGCTCTGATTTACGGCGGCGCTTCTTGGAAAACGTTTTCTGTGCCCAAGTTTATAGCAAAAATAGGAGCGTGGATTCAAGATCATCTCCCCTTTATGAAAGAGTCATTTATCAAGCCCTGGATGATCGATATAGCTGATGATCACTATGAGCTTGATACTACAAGAGCAAAAAAAGTCCTTGGATGGGCACCTAAGCACAATGTAAAAGATACTCTTCCTATCATGATAGGGGAGCTCAAAGCGGATCCAAGAACTTGGTACGATGAGAATAAACTTCACTTTTCCTCAAAAATTTTAATGCACAAATAGCGGTACGATGACCCTCTCGAAATCGAGCGACAAATCAAAACAGGACAACATGAAAGAGCAAAAAGCACACATTGAAATTCAAAGTTTTAGAGAAGTGATAGGCAAGAGTGCACACCAGTTTTTAGAAGAAATAAAGCTTTATAACTACAAAACGCTTTGGACTTATGTGGTTAATGGCATATTGGCGATATGGCTCATCAGCCAGCCTTTTCTTTTAAATTATAAGAGCGCGGCTTTAATGAAGAGTGATATCATATCTGGTGTCATTGTTATTCTTATAGAAATAATTGCCTTTGTTCCCAGGCTAGCTTTGCTCAGGTGGGGTACAGCTGTTGTAGCGTTTTGGTTATTGCTTGCACCACTGATATTTTGGTCGCCAACCCCTACTGTTTATTTGATTGATACATTAATGGCTTGCTTGTTCATTGCATTTGCTATACTCATCCCCGGACTGCCAGGGCGGGCTGGTATTCAACTGCCTGGGCCAGATAAACCTCCTGGCTGGTCCTATAATCCTTCCTCGTGGATTAGGCGTTGGCTTGGCATTGCTCTAGCACTGATTGGCTTCTTCCTCTCACGATATTTAGCTGCTCATCAGCTAGGTTATATACCTCATGTATGGGATCCATTTTTTGGCGACGGCTCTGATAGAGTAACAGGCTCTGCATTGTCGAAGTCTTTTCCCATATCTGATGCTGGTTTTGGTGCAGTTGCTTATGGGTTGGAGGTGCTGATAGGTTTTATGGGTAGTCGTGCACGCTGGCGTACTGCCCCTTTCATTGTAGTTTCATTTGTTCTGCTTGTTATACCTTTAGGTGCAGCAAGTATATTATTAGTTATTATGCAGCCGGTTGTGGTGGGTGCCTGGTGCGGATTTTGTTTAATCAATGCTGCTGCATTACTCATTTCTGTGCCTTTAGCAGTGCATGAGTCTATAGCGGTAGGACAATTTTTGGTGCTGGCCTATAAACAAAAGAAAAAGTTCTGGCCATTTTTTTGGTTGGGCGGCAATGTACTTGGTTATGGAGGTAAAGATCCAGATCGTAAACGTTGGTCTATTAGGCAACGTTGGGCAGCAAGTTATCAGGGAATTTCGTTGCCTTGGTTCATCATTTTGCAGGCTGCTATCGGTGTGTGGTTAATGGCGCGACCCGATATCTTACCTTTTAATATCCAGAGCGCTGATTGCGACCATTGGATGGGAGCAATTATAGTTACTGTAGCTGCGGTTGCTACAGCTGAAGTCACTCGAACAGCACGCTTTGTTAATGTAATTGCTGGGTTGGTGGTGCTTATACTGACTCTTACCTTTTCATCAGGATCTACAGCAATATTGATTAGCGGTATCGCCAGTGCCATTTTATTGATTATTGCCTCGATACCAAGAGGGGTCATCATAGAACGGTATGCTTCCTGGAACAGATTTATAAAATAGCCAAAAGCTGCAAAAAACATATAAAAATATATTTAATTCTTTTTGCGATTTTGCGGTTTTGCGCCTTTGCGTTAATTTGTTGCAGGAAAAAAGCCTGTTAGCTTAATGCATATGTGCCCGGGCAGGAAAAAGAATTCTTCATCCATTTTGTGTATATTTTAAAAATCGTTTGCATAAAAAGGTGCAGATTGAGTATGTTCTTACACACATCTGAAACGCAAAACGTTGAGGAATAGCAGACGTGAAGGTCTGTAAGAGTCGTAAGACTTATAATTTGACAGTTTGACAGCAGAAATGAAGTGATGAACTGAATAGTAAAGCTTGTGCGAATAGACCGCCGTAAGAAGCGGGCTATTTGCCTTAAAGTGCCCTAAGTAAAGGGCACAGAGATTAAGTAAAAAACCAACAAATACTCAAATTTATTTTTTGAGAATTTGATCTTGGTTCAGATTGAATGCTGACAGCGTGGATGAGGCATGCAAGTCGAACGAGATAGCAGGGCAACTTGTTATCTAGTGGCGGAAGGGTTAGTAATACATGAATAACTTGCCTTCAACCTGGGGATAACGTCTGGAAACGGGCGCTAATACCGAATGAGGTAGTTGAGGATAACTTTAAACTATCAAAGTGGGGGATCTTGAAAGAGACCTTGCGGTTGAAGAGAGGTTCATGGGATATCAGCTAGTTGGTAGGGTAACGGCCTACCAAGGCTAAGACGTCTAGGCGGATTGAGAGATCGACCGCCAACATTGGGACTGAGATACTGCCCAGACTCCTACGGGAGGCTGCAGTCGAGGATCATTCGCAATGAGCGAAAGCTTGACGATGCGACGCTGTGTGAACGATGAAGGCCTTCGGGTTGTAAAGTTCTTTCGCTTGGGAACAAGAGAATTTAGTGAATAACTGAGTGATTTGAGTGTACCAGGTAAAGAAGCACCGGCTAACTCCGTGCCAGCAGCTGCGGTAATACGGAGGGTGCAAGCATTAATCGGATTTATTGGGCGTAAAGGGCGCGTAGGCGGACTATCAAGTCAGATGTGAAATACCAAAGCTCAACTTTGGTGCTGCATTTGAAACTGATAGACTTGAGGGTTGACGGAGAAAATGGAATTCCACGTGTAGCGGTGAAATGCGTAGATATGTGGAAGAACACCTGTGGCGAAAGCGATTTTCTAGTTAATACCTGACGCTGAGGCGCGAGAGCAAGGGGAGCAAACAGGATTAGATACCCTGGTAGTCCTTGCCGTAAACGATGTATACTTGATGTAATTGGGCTCAACCCCGATTGTGTCGAAGCTAACGCGATAAGTATACCGCCTGAGGAGTACGCTCGCAAGGGTGAAACTCAAAAGAATTGACGGGGGCCCGCACAAGCAGTGGAGAATGTGGTTTAATTCGATGCAACGCGAAGAACCTTACCCAGGTTTGAAATATAGAGAGCGATACCAGAGATGGTATTTTCCGAAAGGATTTCTATGTAGGTGCTGCATGGCTGTCGTCAGCTCGTGCCGTGAGGTGTTGGGTTAAGTCCCGCAACGAGCGCAACCCTTATCATTAGTTGCCAACACGCGAGGTGGGAACTCTAATGAGACTGCCTGGGTTAACCAGGAGGAAGGTGAGGATGACGTCAAGTCCGCATGGCCTTTATGTCTGGGGCTACACACGTTCTACAATGGCCGGTACAGAAGGCAGCGAAGCCGCAAGGTGGAGCAAATCCGTAAAGCCGGTCTCAGTTCGGATTGTGGTCTGCAACTCGACCACATGAAGCTGGAATTGCTAGTAATGACGTGTCAGCAACAACGTCGTGAATACGTTCCCGGGCCTTGTACACACCGCCCGTCACATCATGGGAGTTGGTTTTACCCGAAGTCTCTGACTAAACCGCAAGGATAGAGGAGCCTAAGGTAAGGCCGATGACTGGGATGAAGTCGTAACAAGGTAGCCCTACCGGAAGGTGGGGCTGGATCACCTCCTTTTAAAGGAAAAAAAAGATGAAGACATCCGTGTCCATCTTTTTAGGTTGAGCAAGTTTTATTAATATGTAACAGGGCTATGCCCTAACCTAGGGCTATGCCCTAACCTAGGGCGTTGCCCTAGGCTACATAGTTTTAGCCTTACAGGCTAGAATAGGTTCATCACTTCTTTTCTGCTGTCAAACAATAATGTTTCCTAGATTTAATTAAGGGGACTTAGCTCAGTTGGTAGAGCATCTGATTTGCATTCAGAGGGTCAGGAGTTCGAATCTCCTAGTCTCCAATGCGGTCATAGCTCAGTTGGTTAGAGCGCGACACTGATAATGTCGAGGTCCCTAGTTCAAGTCCAGGTGGCCGCACACCATTTGAAATGTTGCTCGTGTTAAACGATCAACTTGATCGAAAGATCAAAAACGTTATCTTGAAAGTCTGAAAATTGTAATTTAAGTAAATCTCAAAAAGCATTCTTCCATAAGTAATGGAAGAGTGTAGAGAGCGCATTAAATGATTATAAATTAAGGTAAGTTCTTCGAAAGAAGAATTACTAATACACAATGTAATTCGAAATTTAAAAAAATTAAAAATAATTTTCTCTGCGTCCTCTGCGACTCAGTCTTCACTCTGCGCTGATGGAATTTGGTATTCACCCAATAAGTTGGAATCTTATTAGCTGAATGCTGAATTTCATCAGCGCAGAGTGAAGACTGAGCCGCAGAGGTCGCAGAGAAAAGGAAGAATATTTTTTTAATTTTGAAGTTACTTTGGTATAATTTCACTGAAATAAAATGCCGCTTGAGGAGAAATACTTCACACACACACGAAAGTGTGTTAAATAGAAATTAGGTTGAAGAATTGGCGAAGCAATGTAAGAACATTGCGAAATTAGCGTTTTTGACAGAGTAGTGATACACAAAATTCTTTGTGGTCAAGCTGTTAAGGGCTGCTGGTGGATGCCTTGGCATCGATAGGCGAAGAAGGACGTGAAAACCTGCGAAAATCCTCGGGGAGCTGGAAAAAAGCATTGATCCGAGGGAGTCCGAATGGGGGAACCCATCAGGAGTAAAATCCTGATATCCTTAACTGAATACATAGGTTGAGGAAGCGAGACCTGCCGAAGTGACACATCTCAGTAGGCAGAGGAAAAGAAATCAGAGAGATTCCCATAGTAGCGGCGAGCGAAGTGGGAAAAGCCCAAACCGGTAATTTATTACCGGGGTTGTAGGGCCAGTCATAACTACCGACGAGACTTAAGAGAACCAACTGGAAAGTTGGGCGATAAAGGGTGATAGCCCCGTATCTGAAAAGTCAAGTTGGTAAGACTGGTACCTGAGTAGGGCCGGACACGAGAAACCCGGTCTGAAACAGGGGGGACCACCCTCCAAGGCTAAATACTCATCGATGACCGATAGCGAACCAGTACCGCGAGGGAAAGGCGAAAAGAACCCCTGTTAGGGGAGTGAAATAGAACCTGAAACCAGCAGCTTACAAACGGTCGGAGGCCTATGGCCCTTTTAGGGCAATGGCTGACGGCGTGCCTTTTGCATGATGAGCCAGCAAGTTAAGTTATATGGCAAGGTTAAGGGATGAAGAATCCTGGAGCCAAAGGGAAACCGAGTGTTAATAGCGCGACGCTATATGTTGAAATCCCGTAAGGGATGTAGGTGTATAGCCAGGGGTGCAAACCCCTGGAGTCATATGATTTAGACACGAAACCAAGTGATCTATCCATGACCAGGATGAAGCAAGGGTAACACCTTGTGGAGGTCCGAACTAGTGTCTGTTGAAAAAGCCTTGGATGAGTTGTGGATAGGGGTGAAAGGCTAATCAAACTTGGAGATATCTTGTTCTCTTCGAAATAACTTTAGGGTTAGCCTCAGCGTAAATTTTATAATGGTAGAGCACTGGATCCACAAGGGAGACCACCGTCTTACCGAAGGGAACCAAACTCCGAATAGTATAAAATCAGCTGGGAGATAGACTGTGGGGGATAAGCTTCATAGTCAAAAGGGGAACAGCCCAGATCGATAGTTAAGGCCCCAAATTCTATGCTAAGTGAGTAAGGAAGTAAAGTTTCAAAGACAGTTGGGATGTTGGCTTAGAGGCAGCCATCATTTAAAGAGTGCGTAACAGCTCACCAATCGAGAGACTTTGCGCCGATAATAGGCGGGACTAAAGCATAGAGCCGAAACTACGGGTTTACATCGCAAGATGTAAGCGGTAGGAGAGCGTAGTATGTGCAGCGAAGATATACCGTAAGGAGTGTTGGAGCGCATACTAGTGAGGATGCATGGCATGAGTAAACGATAAAGGAAGTGAAAATCTTCCTCGCCGAAAACCTAAGGATTCCAGGGTAAAGCTCGTCTTCCCTGGGTTAGCCGGACCCTAAGCCGAGGCGGAAACGCGTAGGTGATGGGAAGCAGGTTAAATATTCCTGCGCCGCCTAAAACTATGACAACGTGATGACGAAGAAAGCTAAGCGCGCGGACAATTGGAAACGTCCGTAACATTATGAGACCGGTTGGTAGGGAAATCCGCCAGCATAAAGTTAGGTAATGTTTAAGGGGAACTCTCGGGGGAACCGATAGCGTAGCGTGAAACTTCCAAGAAATAATCACTAGTCGTTGATGGCGACCGTACCAAAACCGACACAGGTGGGTGTGAAGAATATTCTCAGGCGCGCGAGATAACTCTCGTTAAGGAACTCTGCAAATTATCCCCGTAACTTCGGGAGAAGGGGAGCCAAGAGCCGTGACTAACTTCGCGTTGGAAGCGGAACTTGGCCGAAGAGAAATGGCCCAGGCGACTGTTTAACAAAAACACAGCACTATGCAAAGACGTCTAAGTCGCAGTATATGGTGTGAAGCCTGCCCAATGCCAAAAGGTCAAAAGGAGAAGTCAGTCGCAAGACGAAGCTTTGAATTTAAGCCCTGGTGAATGGCGGCCGTAACTATAACGGTCCTAAGGTAGCGAAATTCCTTGTCGGGTAAGTTCCGACCTGCACGAATGGCCTAACGATCTGGGCACTGTCTCGACGGGAGACTCGGTGAAATTGTAGTAGCGGTGAAGATGCCGTTTACCCGCAACAAGACGGAAAGACCCCGTGAACCTTTACTATACTCTGATATGGGCTTCTGATTTTTCATGTGTAGGATAGCTGGAAGACATCGAAGTCGGCTCGTTAGGGCTGATGGAGTCGTCCTTGAAATACCAGTCTTGAGAAATCGGAAATCTAACAAAGGCATGTGAATCCATGCATTGGACAGTGTCAGACGGGTAGTTTGACTGGGGCGGTATCCTCCTAAAAAGTAACGGAGGAGTCCAAAGCTTGCCTCATCGTGGTTGGCAATCACGAGAAGAGCGTAAATGTATAAGGCAGGTTAACTGCGAGACCAACAAGTCGAGCAGGTACGAAAGTAGGGATTAGTGATCCGGCGGTAGAAAGTGGAATCGCCGTCGCTTAACGGATAAAAGGTACTCCGGGGATAACAGGCTTATCGCCACCAAGAGTTCATATCGACGTGGCGGTTTGGCACCTCGATGTCGACTCATCGCATCCTGGGGCTGGAGAAGGTCCCAAGGGTTTGGCTGTTCGCCAATTAAAGCGGTACGCGAGTTGGGTTCAAAACGTCGTGAGACAGTTTGGTCCCTATCTGTTGTGGGCGCAGGATATTTGAGAAGAGCTATTTCTAGTACGAGAGGACCGAAATGGACGAACCTATGGTGTGCCGGTTGTAACGCCAGTTGCATAGCCGGGTAGCTATGTTCGGAAAGGATAAGCGTTGAAAGCATCTAAACGCCAAGCCTCCTTCAAGATAAAATATCCCATGAGACACCAGGAAGACTACCTGGTAGATAGGTTGGAAGTGAAAGTACAGCGATGTATAGAGCTAACCAATACTAATCAGTCGATTGGCTTGATCACTTTTTTTTATCGTGGTTTCCACGATAAAAAAACCGTAGGTTCCCTTTGGTCACCTACGGCTAACAACTGTAGCCACTTCGTGGCAAGGATGTTAGAGTTTCTTCATCGTTGTTGGTATTGTTGTTATGAAAAATAACAATTATCTCAATGATGATGAAACTGTGAAAAACGTAAATGAGCCAATTCTTCACGATAATTTTTAGTGGAGTAGGACTCTTCAAGCGTCATTTTATTTTAGTGAATTTAACCTAGGGCGATGCCCTAGGCTACATAGTTTTAGCCCTTTGGGCTAAAGAGATGTGAATACTTAGAAGTATTCTAGAGAGATACTTAAAAAACAATTTTCTTGGTGGCAATAGAGCAGGGGAAATACCTGATCCCATACCGAACTCAGAAGTCAAGCCCTGTATCGCCGATGGTACTGCACACAAGAGTGTGGAAGAGTAGGTTGCCGCCAAGCTTTCATTTCGCCCAGATCTCACGATCTGGGCTTTTTTTTGTAATGTTATATTATAATAATTGCTGTTTTTTTATCAATTAATAGATTTAATTAAATGTTCAGTCTTAATATCGTTCCAAATCTTTTCTAAATCCAGAAGAAATTCCAGTAATAATTTTTTGTTCTTCTGCGCTAATATTATTACCATCAAATAAAGCGGTTAGTGAAAAAGTCATGATACATTCGAGTTGATCAATTGTTATTTCTCGAATCCAAAGAGAGCGAGCTTGTGTTTTTTGGTCTAGGCTATCTAATGTCGAAACTCCCAACGTTGCCTTTAAGGAGAATGAATTTATCTGCTGCACAAGTCTCGAGAAGCGATCAGGATCAGATGCAACTAGTCTAGCAGCTTTTTCAATGGCTAAAGCTACAACTTTTTCACGCTGCCCTTCTGTAAATTGGTGCTAGGGGACTAGCTTAGAGAATTTAACCACTTGTTCATCTATCATCGACGCGTAACCTGGAAAATATTTCTCAATTCCATCTTGTAGACTTTTTTCGAGTTGGGCTTTTTTCTCTGTTTTGGATGATAAGGGATGAGTTGAAGCTGCTAAGTGAGATTGTGGCGAGGATTGGTTTGGGTCTTCCTTTTTCGCGCATTTTTTGCTGCAGTAGATGTTAAAAGTATTTATTGCTCTTCGGATGCAGCTCTCAGACTCTTGATCTTTTGCAGATAAGTTTAATCCGGTTGGATAATGGCCGCAATGAGTAACAGGTATCTTCTTTTCACATGCGTGACACATCATAAAAGTTTGTTGGTTCCACTGAATACGTGAATGTTGATGGTTGGGACACGTGAGGTCTATTCCTATACTTGGCGCTATTAGAATTTTTGTGCTTAATGATGCCATTGCCATGTTTCTCTCCTTATATTAATTTATTTACAATGATATTATAATATAATATTTAATATTAATAGTCAATATAAATAATTTGATTATGGTTCTGAAAAATTTGTAATCGTAACCGATTTAAATTCAAAAACTTAAAAGATTTTAAACAGGTTCTTAGTACCTTCGAGGAGCGATCCTTCAAAGATGGGCTGCCATAATGGCCGCAAAATACTTTAAGTTATTGTTTGACGATCCCTTATTCCAGAACGACTGCACCTTTTGATTTCTGCTCATGAAGGATATACCCCTGTTTGAGCTCGGCTTGGTAGACGATGAAGAGCCCTACGGAGACGACAGCAGTGGACAGGAATATTGTCCATGAGGGGGGCTCGCCGAGGATGAGCCAGCCGGTGATGGAGGCAAAAATGGGGCTTAGAAGGCCCGTGAAAGAGAGGAATGTGGCTGTGTACTTTTTGAGGAAAAAGCCGTAGAGGTTGTAGCAAAGGATGTTTGAAATAAGGGTCATGAGGAGGGTTCCCTTCATGAAGTCCCCTACGTGGCCTGCAAGGATCGGGGTGGGGGCCCAGGAATCGACGAAGAAGGAGTGAATGAAGGCAAATAGGCCCCCTAGGAGCATGCTCAGGCCATTTGCCAGGGCAGGGGGGACAAAGCTGTCTTTTACCACGACGCGCAAAAGGACCCAGCCATAGACTGAAAAAAGGGCCGCCCCCATGATGGCCAAAGAGGGCAGTGAAAGAAAATTATTGATTTTGAAAAGCTCTTCTGTCCCCGTTTGGGAGAGAAGGACGGGAATCATCCCCAAAAAGCCCACCCCTAGACCCACCCATTTGCGCCCATTCATCTTCTCCCCGAAATGGAAATAGGAGAATAGGGCAGCAAAAAAGGGGGATAAACTATAGATAAAGCAAGTTTTTGCAGCTGATAAATGTTGTAACCCCCAGAATTCCAGTATGTTAGTGAGGTAAATGCTTAAAAAAGCAAGCCCCCCCAGTGATATCCAGTGTTTTTTCTCAAATTTAAAGGAGGATCTCTTAAAAAACAGGTAGAATAGGCTAAGAATCACCCCGGCTATAGTCATCCGGAAACCGGTCAAAAAAACGGGCGGGGCAAAGGCCAGGGTCATTTTCCCCAGGGAAAAGACACTCGACCAGGTAGCATACATTAAAATTACAAATAATACGTTCATCAGGGAGCATGATATCACCGTTTAGGATATTTTTCCTAGCAATAATCAATTAGCCAGGGTTAGAATAGTTTTCCAAAATTTCTCTGAGACTTGAACAAATAGAATCAATGTTTTCTTGAGCTTCTTTGGAGATATTATCTTTGTCACTATATAAAGATTCTAAGGTATTGCCATAAATAGTCTTATGACAGTAGTATCCGGAGTATGGTCAAAAAAATTACTATTACGGGTGGCGCTGGGCAAATTGCCTACAGTATTTTATTTCGGATCGCTGCTGGGGAAATCTATGGGGCAAATCAGCCGATTGCACTTCATTTGCTCGAAACTCCTGATGCGATGAAGTTTTTAGAAGGTGTGGTCATGGAACTTGAGGATTGTGCCTTTCCCTTACTCAAAGAAATTAAGATTGGGTCAGATCCTCACCAGATATTCGATGGGGTGAATTTGGCTATCTTGATTGGTGCCAAGCCAAGGGGCCCTGGGATGGAAAGGAAGGATCTTCTTGCGGAGAATGGCAAAATCTTCATTGAACAAGGAAAAGCGTTAAATAGGGCAGCTAAAGACATCCTCACGCTGGTTGTGGGCAACCCCTGCAATACGAATTGTTATATCGCGATGAAAAACGGGAAGGATGTACCGAGGGATCGATTTTTTGCCATGACACGGCTCGATCAGAATCGGAGCCAATCTTTTTTGGCTAAAAAGGCGGGTGTGCCTGTCGCTTCTGTAAAAGATGTCACTATTTGGGGGAACCACTCAGCCACGCAGGTGCCAGACTTCACTCATGTGAAAATTAACGGGAAGAGGGCAACTGAAGTCATTCCTGATCGGAAATGGCTGGAAGGGGATTTTATCACTAAAGTGCAAAAAAGGGGAGCTGAAGTGATTGCAGCGCGCGGAAAATCTTCAGCAGGATCTGCTGCTAATGCGGCGATTGACGCAGCAAAATCGTTGCTATTTCCCACGGATTGGTGTTCGATGGGGATCTATTCCAAAGGCAACCCCTATGGCATTGATGAGGACCTGATTTTTTCTTTTCCTTGTAAATCTCATGGAAATGGGAAACTTGAAATTATTCAGGGGTTGGAGATCGATCCATTTATAAAACAGAAAATTGCCCTCACAGAAAAGGAGCTTCAAGATGAGCGAAGTTTTGTTTGAAGTGACAAAAGATACTCTGGAAACGGGGTTAAGAGGAATCCCTGTGGGGTATTGTACAACATCCCATGTCGATCCTCAGAAGGGTTTATTTTATGTGGAAAAGCCGGTAGCCAAGCTAAGCACTTGGGAGCCGGAGGCGGTGATCTATCTTTTGTATCATGGAAAAGAGGGGATAAAAGAGGAGGTCGCAAAATTTGCCCAAGATTTTTATAAGAGATCAGAGTGTCCGGACAGTGTGATTAAACATATTTATGCCTTGCCAAAAGCAGGTCACCCGATGAAGCTTTTTTGTGCAGCATTGCTTATTTTAGGAATGCTCGAGGGAAAGGACGATTACAAACAAGACTGTCTGAATCTTATTGCGAAACTGCCCCATCTTACTGCTGCTGTGATTAACCATCATGCAGGCTGGGGCCCCACTCCTAAACCCCAGCCTGGACTGGGTTATATGGAAAGCTTTGTTTCCATGCTTAAAGTACCCAAAACCAATCTGAAAGAACTCACACAGGTCTTTAAGCTTTTTAATATTTTGCATTACGATCATGGCGGCGGCAATCTTTCTACTTTTGTAGGAAAAACCGTAGCTTCTGGTTTAGAGGATATGTATGGGTCCATTTGCGCCGCCATGTGCGCGCTTGCAGGACCGCGCCACGGAAGAGCAAATCAGGATTGTCTTGAGTTTGTAAGGCAGGTTCACTCTGAGCTTGGAGACGAAGCCACAGCGCAAAAAGTGGAAACATTCATCCGTCAAAGATTAGAAAATAATCAACTCGTTTTTGGCTTTGGCCATGCGGTTTTGCGTGTGGAAGATCCAAGAGCTACCGTCTTTTATGAGTATGCCCAAAAACATTTCTCCAAAGATCCTTTGGTAAAAATAGCACTGCTTCTCCGCTCTGCTGGCTCGAAGGTTCTTTCAGAAAACCCTAAAATCTCTGATCCCCATCCCAATATTGATGCGATTTCAGGCACGGTGCTAGCCGCCGCAGGTTTTAATTACCCTGAATATTTCACAATCCTTTTTGGTATGGCCAGATCTGTCGGGATCGCCATGCAGATTGTGTATGAACGCTGCGAGGCTAGAGGGGGTAAGGGCACTCCTATTGTGCGCCCCAAGTATTTATATAAGCCACAAGGGAAATGAGTTAGCGGATCCAAGTGATTTTAGAAATTGCTGGGAGCGCCCGCCGTATTTATTGAAATTGCAAATTTAGAAGAAACGTTATCCATCATTCTTTGATCTTTTATTGTTTGCTCGTTATCCTCGTCGTCATAGAGCTCGTTATCAAGGCTCGGCAAATCTTTACTCAGACATTTTAAAGAAGAACTCATAACGTTTTTAAGTTTATTTGTAGGTATTAGCGGAAAGAGAACCTTTAGTACTAAGTGTTTTTGTTTTTCAGTATTTAATATTACTAGCCTGTTTGTTAGTTCGGATAATTTTCTTTCTTCTATTTTCGAAATTAAAACGATTAGATTTTGAGAAATCATCAGCCAAGTGTCATTCAGAAGATCTTGATCAGGGGAGAACCCAGGGCGGGTTGCGGCAAGGAAATCTTTAATTAATTTAAGTGTTGGTTCTTTAAAATCGTCTATACACTTATTATATAAATTCTCAAACCTTAGGAAAAGGGCTTCCTTTTGCGTGGAAGAGGAAGAGGAGAAGGGGAGAGAGAGAGCCTTAATTTGATCTGCTCGTGCGGTGGCTAAGCGTTTTGCTTCTTTAGCTTGAGCGCATGTGGCTTTATGGATTGGCCAGTGAGCCAATTGACATTCGCCCCCGCAGTATAGTGCTTGAGAACAACCTGAGCATCTCAGATAATTCTGTAATTTACCGTTTGGTAGAGGAGGGGACTTTGGGTTTGGCCATATCCGTGATGATGATGCCGTATTTTCTGCACTCTTTGTAGTCTCAAAGATTAAAATTTGCTTAAAAGCAGGAACAATATGATTTATAATTTCTTCGTCTTCTCCGGGGGGAAGGCGCGAGCTGTGCACATGAAAAATAAATTTTAAAGAAGAACGGAGGACGTTTTTCAAATCATCAGTAGATGTTTTATTAAAACAACCGTTGAGTAATTTTAGTAGGGTTTGATTTTGTTCTTCAGGTTTTCCGGATCTTAATTGATTCTCCCAGGAGCCTAATTCCTTCTCATTTAACTTTATAACTAAATCGTTCAGGTGTCTAGCAACTTGTTTCCAAGCGTCGTGTATGTTCTGCTCTAAAAAATCGCGCTCGGGGTATACCGAGGCGAAGTTCGCCATGCCGATCTCAGCCGTATCGTTCCTGGGCCATTGGAAGGGGTGATTCACTATGGTGATGGGTTTTGATGTGTCGGTTTTGGGGCGTTTTTTAGGGCGTTCAGAGGCGGAGTTCACCATGTCGCTGGCAGGAACAGCGGCGATGAGAGGATCATTGAGAACATAATCTAGTATTAATTGAGATATTGGCGCTCTTAACCTCTCCATACAATCAGAGAGTAGATCCGAGTAATTTCGGTCAAACGCATTTCTCCCATGACTGCGGCACTCAGGATATGAGCATGTTGATTGTTGTGGTGATGCGCTTGGTGCTGCGCCTTCCAGCACTAGTTCTGATGATGGGCTAGGTGCTGCTGCTGCGGCCGCCATATTTTCTCTCCTGTTAATTGTTAATTTAAATTATCTATATTATAAAATATTTTTTATTATACGTCAAATTAAATAATTGAAAAATTATATAAAAATTATTTTAATATAAAATCTTCCACTTTTTGCCATTGCTAGGCTGTCATTTCTAGGTTAAAAAGAGATAAACGACTAACATTTAGTCATGAAGAAAGCAGCGGTTATTGGGGCGGGATTTGCGGGTCTGGCATTGACATATCATCTACTGAAGGAAGGCTTTAAGGTTACCCTGATCGATAAGAAAGGGGTAGGTGGCGGCGCCTCAGGCATTGCCTTAGGGCTAGTTCATCCCTATCCTGGAGAGCAGTGTCGCAGAAGCCTGAAGGCAGATGAAGGGATAGCTGCGGCCAAACAACTCCTCTGGGTTGCCGAAGAAAAATTGGGGCGCCCTGTTGCAAATTATGAGGGGGTTATCAGGATAGCCTTTGATGAGGAAGCCGTTCAGAATCTATCCAAATACCCAGATGTTGAAAGGCTCAATGACAAACATTTTCTAATCAAATCTGGGATCACTGTTTTTACCCAAAGTTATCTGGAAGGCCTATGGCTTGCCTGCAAAGATGGAGGAGCTCAGCTTCTCATCCAAAATATCGAAGAGATCCCCCAGGATTACGACCTTGTTGTCATCGCCGCAGGAGCTGGCTGCCTCCCTCTTTGCCCTTCTCTCCGCTTAAAGCGCGTTAAAGGACAGGTCCTTGTTTGCAAAGGGGTCCCTCCAGAAAAAAGCATTGTGGGCAAAGGCTATATCGCAAGGGGAGAGTGCAAAGAGACCTTTCACTTCGGCGCCACCTACGAGAGAGTCTGGTTTTTCAAAGATGAAGAGCCCGACTTAAAAACGGCTCTAAAAGAGCTCAAGCCCAAATTCGAAAAACTCTCCACCCAGCCCTTCCCCGAAATTCTTGACTGCAAAGCGGCATTCCGCGTCACCCATCCCCATGGCTATTTCCCCCTCATTAAACAACTCAATGAAAAAACCTGGGCCGTCACTGCCTTCGGCTCCCGCGGCCTTTTGTATCATGCCTTGGCAGCCCAGGAATTTCTAACATGCTTAAAAACAAAAACTTAGACGCTCTTATTTAAGTTTGCTTGAATAGCGGGGCAAAATAGGGTATACTTATTTAAGTAAACTAGAATAGCGGCCCCTTTTTCTGGTCGTTATTTCGGTTTGGTTGAATAACGAGGGGTTTTATGAGAAGCGGCAGATACATCACTCAACAAACGGGCTATAAAGCTTTTAATCCAACTCCTCTTCCTCCAGAACCCCCAATTGAAATGGAAGGGTTGCAACATTTGTTAACAGATGCCAATATCGCCATTGGAAAATTAGATACTATGGGGTACCTTGTTCCAAATCTTGATCACATTATTGCTATGTATGTGAGGAAAGAGGCCTTGCTCAGCTCTCAAATCGAGGGCACCCAAGCATCTTTGGAAGATATTTTTGAATATGAAAATGAGATTCCTCTTAAAAATGTCAATGATGTGGAAGAGGTGGTAAATTATATCAAAGCTCTCAATCATGGCATAGCTAGGCTTGAAGAATTTCCTATGAGCATCCGTCTTATTAAAGAAATCCACCAAATTTTACTAACAGGGGTGCGTGGTAACGAAAAAACACCTGGAGAGTTTAAAAAAAGTCAAAATTGGATAGGTCCGACAGGCTCTACATTGGCCTCGGCTTCATTTATTCCGCCACCGCCTCAAGATGCTATGGATGCTATGGGAAAGTTAGAGATTTTTCTACATCAGCAGTCGGAACTTCCATTGCTTGTAGCTTGTGCTCTAATGCACTATCAGTTTGAAACAATTCACCCTTTTTTAGATGGGAATGGAAGAGTTGGCCGTCTTTTAATCACATTTTATCTCTATTGGAAAAAAGCCTTGAGGTATCCGCTTCTATATTTGAGCTATTATTTAAAATTGCACCGTCAAGAGTATTATGATCGTTTAAACATGGCAAGGGAGAAAGGGGACTTTGAGCAGTGGATCGCCTTTTTTTTAAAAGGGATTATTTGGACATCAGAATCAGCTTTTCAAACTGTGGGAAATATTTTGCATCTACGAGAAAACCATAAGAAGTTATTGCTTAAGAGAAAAATAGCTTCACCTTACGCTATTGCACTTTTAGATTATTTATTCGAAAGGCCTCATGTCTCTATAAAAGAGGTTGCTGAGCATTTGGAGATCTCGTATCAAACAGCAAATCTTTTGATGACCCAATTTGTAGAAGTGGAAATTCTAAAAGAGCTTACAGGAAAAAAAAGAGACAAAAGATATAGTTATTGGGAATATCTTGCTTATCTCTCTGAGGGGACATGAAAGTCAGTTTTTTGTTTTTAGGTACTGGTGGGTCGATGGGAGTCCCTTTAGTGGGATGTTCATGCGCCGTTTGTTCATCGAGTTCCCCTTTTAATAAGAGGCTAAGGCCTGCGGGGCTCATTCGGGTAGGAGAGAAGAATTATCTGATCGATGCGGGGCCCGATTTTAGGCAGCAGGCGCTAAATATTAAATTAAGCCGTCTCGACGGGGTATTATTGACTCATGCCCATTATGATCATATTGGGGGACTAGATGATTTAAGGATCTTTTTCTTTAAACAAAAGAAAAAGGTTTCTTGCCTTCTTTCAAAAGAGACTTTGGAGGAGATCCAAACCCGCTTTCATTACTTGGATAAGCAATTTGAATTTCAATTGCTTGAGGGTGATTTTGGAAGGGCGTTGTTTGAAGGGCTAGAAATTGAGTTTGTGAGCTATCTGCAAGCTGGAATGAAAGTGAATGGCTATCGGATAGGGAACTTTGCCTACATCTCCGATATTAGAGAATTTTCAGAGGATATTATTGAGAAGCTTATCGGGATAGAGACTTTAGTGATCTCGGCGCTGCGACTCGAAGCTTCCCATGTCCATTTTAGTGTGGATGAAGCGATCTTGTTTGCAAGAAAAGTAGGTGCAAAAAAAACCTACTTCACACATATTTCCCATGATCTTGAACATGAAAAAACAAATGCCATGCTGCCGAAGGATATCAAGCTCGGCTTTGATGGACTGGAAATACCTATAAATGAGTGAAACTGAACTAAAAAAATTAAAAACTGCTCTTCTTGTTTCCATATACACATCCGGAAAAGGTAAGAATGATTGTGAAGAGTACTTAAATGAACTTGAGCGGCTCTGCGATACGTTTGGCCTGAAAGCTGTAGCAAAATTTCCTTGCTCGATTAAAAAGCTAGACGCTGCCATCTATTTGGGACAAGGGAAGCTCGATGAGATACTCCTTACCGTGCAAGAACTCGATCCCGGGGTGATTATATTTGATGACGAAATCACGCCTCATCAACAGCGCAATCTAGAAAAATTCTTCAAAAAAGCGGTCATTGATCGAACAGAACTCATTATTGAAGTCTTTGCGCAAAGAGCGCAGACTAAAGAGGCGAGACTCCAAGTGGAACTTGCCAAGATCAAATATCAGTTTCCAAGATTAAAAAGACTCTGGACCCATCTTTCCCGCCAAAGCTCAAGCGGTGGGGCTCACGTGAAAGGGGAAGGGGAAAAACAAATTGAGCTCGATAGAAGACTTCTAAAACTGAAAGTGACCCAGCTCAAAAAAGAGCTGGATGATGTAAAGTCGCAAAGGGAAACACAAAGAGTCGCGCGCCAGCGCTCAGGGATTCCTACATTTGCAATTGTCGGCTATACAAACGCAGGAAAATCGACCCTTTTAAATGCGCTTACACAATCTGAAGTTTTAGTAGAGGACAAACTTTTTGCGACACTTGACACGACAACACGCAAATACATCCTTCCCAATAAGCAAGAAATTTTGCTTGTCGACACAGTAGGCTTTATCAGAAAAATTCCCCATACCCTCCTCGCAGCTTTTAAGAGTACCCTTGAAGAGGCTGTTCATACGGAGATCCTTTTACATCTCATCGATGTTAGCCACCCCATGGCAGAGGAGCAGGCTGAAGAGACAATGAAAGTCTTAAAGGAGCTTAAAGCTGATGATCATCCCATTATCACTGTTTTAAATAAAATCGATCAATGCGAAGACCCGATGATCCCTCGGAGGCTGCGCCTTAAATACCCCAAGCTTGTCCAAATTTCTGCACTTCACAAAACGGGATTTGAAGATTTAATCGAAATCATGATGCAGCAGCTCTCAGAGCTGCGCAAAACTTTCAAATTGCGCATACCACAGAGCCAGTACGCTCTTGTAAGTGAGCTTATGCGTGAAGGGAGAGTAATCACTCTTGAATATGAAGAAGATGATGTGCACATGTTTGTTGAGATTCCCAAAATCTTAGAGTATAAAGTGGAGAAGTACATATTAGCTTAAAAACCCTCCCCCTTTCAGATCGTCCAAGAGAGAAATTGCTGGGCGGTGAGGAGCTATCGCTACAAGAGCTCCTTGCGATCTTATTAAACACTGGGACAAAAGGAAAATCGGTCCTTTTGCTTGCCCAGGAAATGCTCCAATATTTTGGTGGATTGAAAGGGCTTGTCGATGCATCTGTCGCAGAACTAACAGCAATTAAAGGGATCGGCAAAGCCAAAGCGATCCATCTGAAAGCCGCCTTTGAGCTGATCCGCCATTTTACCAAACTATCCCGTCCCGAAGAGCCCTACATACAATACCCCTTAGACATATACAATCTTCTAAAAGATGAGC
>JABDAY010000025.1:0-103 GCA_013288895.1 Chlamydiota bacterium
CCGTGTTAGCTATAACCTTCACTTGTTCTTTAAATGGAATAGCAGCTAAATCAATTATACAAAGTTCAATGTTTGGCAGTTCTCTTATTTTATCAATTAACTC
>JABDAY010000025.1:113-26718 GCA_013288895.1 Chlamydiota bacterium
GAGAAGTAGCCCGTTGTACATAGGTCACTACAGTTTTATCAAAAGGAACCTTTGTGGCTTCACAATAATTCCATACATGAAATGCCAACCGATCCAAACTATCTTTTTTTAGAAATGAAAAATAACCCCCTAACATTCTCTCCGTATAGTAGGGCTCATTTTTAAAAGCTTCCATGCTACGATCAGAAGTTATCACTTTTTCAAAGCAAAGCACCTTATCTCGAGTCTTCTCAACGAAATCTGCCCACTGGATGATTTCTGCATTTGGAAATAAAGCTTTAAGGAGGTGATAACTAATATCATTGGTTCCTTTCCAATTTTCGAGAGGACTTGTTCCATTGCTTGGCAGCACAACTAAATTAACATTGGTGCGGTTATCCTCACCTCCAAAGCTCCAGATCCCCAGTAAGTGTTCTAAAAAATGGAAAAAATGAGTTGAATGAGTTGGTGTTGCAGATCGCTCAAAAACAAAAATAGTTGTTCCTGGAATCATGGATGGTTTTTTTAACATTCTAGGAAAGCTAAAATATTCTTTCCATAAATATCCCCGCTTATCTAAAATATTAATTGAATTAGCAACCCTAACATCCCCTCCTATAGTAAAAAAAGTTAAAGATGGATTGTTGAAATACAAGTTTTGAAAATTAGAAAAAAACCCAGGAAAAACTTGTTGATTTGTATTTTCTAATCCGAAAAGGCTTCTTTGAGAATGAACTTTATATTCGAAACCGTCTAAATCCTTAAATAAAACAAATAAAAACATTAAAATCAACACCGGTAAATAGCTTTTGAATTTGCACAGCTTCCAACTCATGTTTAACCTTAAATTCAGAATCATTGCACGTACAGCTTGATATATTTATCTAAAACCAAATAAAAATAAAGCATAACATCTTCATGTTTTAAGTTATTAATAGCAAAATCATTAGCATTTTTTACGATTTGTTGTATTTCCAAATCATGATTCATAGCCCACCCAATTTTTTCGATTAAATCATGGAAATCATTGGCCACAGGAATGTAATGTACATAGGGCTTGAGCTCATTGTAGTACCACTGGATATTTGGAGACTCATGTTTGAATATCACCGCATTTGAAAAAAGCTCCCAAATAGCACGAGAATAAGCGCAGGTATTGCCATCCACAAGAATTTGGTATTTATATTGGATATGATTAAGGGGTGAAAAATAATCTCCCATATACCCTTGTTGCATTAGTAACTCAGCAGTTCCTTTGTCTTCCAGTTGTACAAGGCCGGTAAATCTCGCATCCAGAAATTTGGGATATTTTAAGGAAAGAGCGACAAGTTGTACCCTGGGAAAAGTAAAATAATTATGCAAATTTAACGCTCCGCCAGTACTATTCCCCCTCCAAAAGGCTTGAGCACGTTTTCTTTTCCAGGGAAATCTTCTATTGGCCTGCTTAACTTCATCGAGCAACTTTGAATATCCTTCAAGCGCCTCAAAATCAGGAATCATAATACTGTGAAAATCTGTAACACTTTTTGCAAAAGTTAGAACAGGCCCATTAAAATCTCGTATATCTCCAACGTATCCACAAGCATCATGCAAAGAAATAATAAATTCACAGTCTGGAAGATTAATAACTTCACTGAGAGACACAAGAGCCCTTGTAACGATTTGCTGTCTTAAGTGATTCTCTAAACCTTCATTATATTTAACCAAAATTTTCCCGTTTTTAATTTCATATCTTACAAGTAAATAGCTATTATTGGGTGTATTATTTTGCATTATTACTTCCAAGTCAAATCTTGAAATTCCTGTTTCCTTAAACGGCTCAAAATCTTTTTCTACTTGCCTTATCATCCACAAAGGAATTTCATTTTTTAAAATCTTGTCTTTTAAAAAAGTTTGCCATTCATTAGCAGGCAGGGAACTAACTAAAGGCAAAACAAACAAAAAAATCTTAAAAAAAATCTTCATGCTTTACTCCGCGCTGCAACCAGCAATTTTTTTATATTTTTCATACAATTTTTTCTCCGTAATTATTAAGCAATCCTCAGTAATTTTGTTTTCACTGCCAAGCTTGATTCTACTTGGTTTTATCAAAGTTTTGTATAACCCCCAAAGTTCCTTTAATTCGTATTGGCGTACCCAGTTGCGGGCTGCATTCCCATTTTTTAAGTACTTCTCGTAGTTATGATAAACATCCAAGAGGGCAACAACCGCTTCTTCTTCAGTGCAATCAAAAGATTTCCCATAGTATGAATTCCAAAAGTATAAAGCAGGCTTTTCAATTTTTGAATTTACAGCCCTTACCAAATTCGTTTCGCAAATTGTTGTTTGACCTGTGTTATTAGTAGCAATCACCGGAATACCCAGGGCCATTGCTTCACGAGGTTGAATAGAAAAACCTTCTGCTTTTGACAAGCTAACATAACAATCCGTTGCCGAGAAAACGTCAAAATAAGCCTTTTTATCAAGACGTAATTGTGTAAAATGTATATTATCATAGTTTAAAATACTCAATTCTTTCGTTGTCGCCTTGAGGGTTTCTGCATCTCCATACCTAGCATTAATCTTAAGAACTACTTTTGGATCATTACCAAAAGCTTTTGCAAAAGCATTGATAAGCATCAGGTGGTTTTTTCTATCAATACAAGTACTCAGGTTACTAAAAACAAAAGGGTCATTTTTCTTCTCTTTTAGGGGAGATTCCAGGAATTGATTAAAATCCAGACCAAGTGGAAGTTCGAAAATGGGAATTTTTACACCTGAATTTTTATAGACGTCGATTAAAAATTTATCTGGTACAACTATAGCGTCAAAATAAGAATTAAAAATTAGCGCCCATTCAGGAGGTATTCTAGTCGATTCAAACATAGAATAAGCTATTCTAATTTGGTCGTCTCTAACAGGTGTTTTTAATTTTTCGTATTTGTTTACTCCGGGTAACCAAACACAATCCTCAAAAATGATGACGCGTCCCAGCTTTTTGTGTTTCTTCTTAATAATTTTAACCACATCAGAAGAAAGGTCTTTCAACATCATTTGATTTTCTGTAGGGACAAAGCTAATACTTACATCGTCCTTTAAAGTTTTAATAAGCTCAATCGGTTGCCTTCCTAGGCCATCAGCAGCGTTTATGTATCCCATAATAGTCAAGTAGGGCTGTTGGTTTTTTTGCTGGTAGTGATAATGAATAGAAAAAGACATAGCTGTGACTAGAACAAAAGCCCCAAGCATTACCAAAATTTTTCTTTTTTTCATTTAAGATTCCAATTTTGCATGAAGCCATTCTTTGTAACAGAAAAGAGTCTTTGACGCAAAGGAGAAATTCGATTAGAGTCTTCTCCATGAGAAGTAAAAAAGTTGTTTTCGTTGGAATCACCCTTTTTTGCACAGCGCTCTTCATGGTCTCATTTCAATTGTATCAATGCTATTTGTACAGGCCGTATCTAACGGTGATTGGATATGTAAATTTATCAGAAGGGTTAGGGAGACAATCGGTAGAGCTAATCAATGCGTTTAAAGATGACTTGAGCATCCGCTTTATTACCACACGAAAAAATAAGTTCAATGATGTTTCAAAACAGATCGAAGACCTTGTGAATAAAAAATGTGCTAAATTGGGAAAAGTCATTGTATTTGAAGATCTTATATGGCAACCAGGAATTGATAATTACACCAAATTGGTAGAAAAATTACCCAGAGGGATAAAAAAGCCGAAAGATCAGATTTGCATCGCCTATTCCATGTTTGAATCCACCGAAATTCCCAAAATGTGGTCTGACCTTTTAAATAACTATTTTGATGCAGTTGCGGTACCTGATAAGTTCTTAATCGATGTATATATAAATTCAGGAGTAAAAATCCCTATTTTTGAACTGCCCCTAGGACTCGAATTGGACAGTTTTTTGTCTGAGCCTTTAAAAACACAGCCGAACAACCCTTTTGTCTTTGCTAACTTCGGCGCTTATAGTGACCGTAAAAATCACATCATGCTTGTTAAAGCTTTTGCAAAAGCTTTTAGAGATAATCCCCAAGTGTTATTGAAAATTAACAGTCGCTATGGCGAAAAAGAGATTAGAAACGCCTTGACAAAAGAAATTACTGAGCTCAAGCTCCATAACGTTGAATTCACACAATTTTCTCGGAATAAAAAGGAGTATCTAGAACAATTTAAGGCAATTGATTGCTATGTAAGTTTATCTAAAGGAGAGGGATTTTCGATCCAGCCAAGGGAAGCTATGGCTCTTGGCATTCCAGTTATTGCTACAAATAATACCGCTCAATCAACTCTTTGTGCAAGCGGCCTTATAAAAGCAGTCGTCTCAAACAAGTTGGAGCCTGCCCTCTATCCAGCTGGCGATTACTATGGGTATTCCTATAATTGCTCAGAAGAAGAGGTTGTAAATTCACTTCATGAAGCTTATGAAAATTATGATCTGCTGCTCCAAAATGGTCATGCTGCCAGAAAGTGGGCAGCAAAGTATCAATATAAAAACCTTAAATCTCTTTATAGAACTTTAATCAAACCAAAAAAAGTTATCTTGGGAAACGAAAATAAAATCACTTCAGATTATCTAGTAACTAATTCCCAGGATTTGTACAATAAATACATTTCTCTAGAAACTCAATAAAAACGAGGCTTTATGAACTATCTTACCGTAATGCTAATTGTATTTTTTACCTATCTTTCAGCAAATGAAGAGCAAAAATCCAATCGATCTGTTTTTTCACATATTTATGAAACCGGAGAATGGGCAAATGATAATAACTGGGTAAAAAGTGCTACCTATGAATTCACCTCAGGCTCCGGCTCATCCCCCGAAAATGCAAGGGCATATATTGAATATTTAAAAGATTTTCTAAAGAAAAAAAACATTAAATCTGTGGTCGATCTTGGTTGTGGAGACTGGCAAATTTCTCGAGTGATCAGCTGGGAGGGAATCCAGTATACAGGTATTGATGTTGTTGATTCTGTCATTGAACAGAATAAAAAGAAATATACTACCAAAAACATATCTTTTGTGAGGGCCGATGGAATTGAGTATTCGCTTCCCCAGGCGGATTTATTAATCTGTAAAGAAGTTTTCCAGCACTTACCAATTAAAGACATTTTAGCAATTTTACCCCAGCTTAAAAAGTTTAAGTATTGCTTGATTTTAAATGATGTAGATCCAAAAACACTTACTACAGTAAATACAGATATTCCAAGAGGACATCATAGGCTTCTTGATCTCACACAGTCTCCATTTTCCTTGCAAGGACGAAAAGTATTGACGTATGCATCAGGCCTTGAAACAAAGCAACTTCTCTTAGTCGAAAACGAGTAATTTATGATTTACAAAAAACACCTATCCAATTTTTGTAATTCCCTTAGGGCTTAATTTGAAGAATTTTTTAAATGCTCCCCCCAAAGAATCGAGACAATCCCCTATGGTTTTTGCAAATCTAGGTTCCTGCCTGGATCGAAAAATCAAACCGTTTTAATAAAAGCCTTTGCAAAAGTTTTGGGAAATAATCCAAATGCCGTTTTAAAAATTAGGGATCGTCAAATAATAAATTAAAGCATTTGGTGGTCTTAGGGTGGCTCAGATTTGAAGAATCGCGACGAGGGAGATATTAATTCAATACCTTCGAGGAGCGATCCTTCAAAGATGGGCTGCCACAATGGCCGCAAAATACTTTAAGTTATTGTTTGACGATCCCTTAACGCTTCCTTATTTTTATTCTAATTAATCATTAACTCAGAGTACTTCTTTATAACAAGATAAAAATAGAGCATGATATCTTCATATTTAAGATTTTCATTTGCCAAGTTATTTGCCCGTTTTATTATTTGTTGAACTTCATATTCATGATTGATTGCCCATTGAACTTTCTCAGGTAAATCACTGGAATCACTGTTTACAGGTATATAATGAATAAACGGCTTGAAAATACCATAATACCATTGAATATCAGGGGAATTTTGTTTAAGTATTACACAATTGGAATGAAGTTGCCAATAAGCTCTAGAATAAGCACATGTATTACCATCAACCAAGATTTGATATTTATATCTTATTTGGTTAAATACAGACATATGGTTTGCAAGACAGCGCTTTTGAAGAAATAATTCTCTTAGATTATCATCGGGCCACAATTGAGTGAATTTTGCATCAAGATATTTTGGAAATTGTAATGATATATTAATTAACTGTCCCCTAGGAAAAATAGAGTAATTGTGGGTAGTCATAGCGTCCCCATTTATTTGTCCGGCGGTCTGCCCTCTCCAAATCGCTCGGCGTATTTTCCGCCTCCAGGGAAATGCAATTCTTGCGCGATCAACTTCTTGCAAAAGATCCGCATAACCCCCCAAAGCTTCAGAATCTGGAATTAAAATACGACGGGAATCTGTTCCCGGATTTTTTGCAAAAACCAATATTGGACCTTCTAGCGCACCTGTAGAGATGAGTTTATCATGCAAACAAACAATAATATCGACATCTGGCAGAAAAACACACTCGCTAAGTTTCATTAAGGCATTTGTCACGCTTTCATATCTTTCTTTCGGACTAATTTCTAACCTTTTTGAATATGCAACAGAAAACTCCCCATTTTTGATTTTATATCTCGCAAATAAACAAGGATTGTTTCCAAGTTTATCGCCTTCAGCAATAATTTCATCCAGAGAAGAACTTTTAATACCACCCTTCTGAAATATCTCTAAATCTGCTTCTATTTGCTTTTCCATCCATAAAGGAAAATTATTTTTTTGAATTCTATCTCGTAATTTTGATTCCCAATTTTCAGGGAAAACAGCAAACATAGAAAACAAAAATATTAAAAATAAAATTTTTAAATTCATGTAGTATACCTTTATTTTCTTAGGAGATTAGGGTTTTAAAGTCGCGCCCTTCTAGAATAACTTGCCAAAAGAGAAGCTAATATTACAGGATCTTTAACTCCCACAAAATGAATAATAAAATCACCCCTTTGATAGTATTCCTCCTTGCCTGCCCATCGATGAGAAAAATAAAAAGAGTTAAATAAACGATTCGAGACCAGCTTCGCAGCAGCCCTATATTCTTCATTCTCTTCTAACAATTTTACTATAGAACCTTGCTCCCACCATCCATACGTATCTATAAACTCCGTCATCTCATAAATGTCTTTTAAAAAATCAAAAGACTCTGGACTATTTTTTAAAAAAAACTGCCCAGTATTAACATAAGTGGATTCTCGTCCAACAATAAAATTGTAATCCTCATCAATAAACTCTTCTAATTTTGTTGCGAAGTCCATAAATAAAGAATCTGCGTCAGTCCAGAAAACCCATTGATATTTTCCAATAGACAAAACTTTTTCACATAATTTTATCTTGCTCCAAGCTGGATGCCTAGAAGAATCCAAGCTTTCTTCAAGACATATAAAATCATACCCATGCTTTTCACAATATTTTCGTTTATTTTCAATAGCTACTCCCACCACAGGTTTATAAGCATCACCGATTGCAGCTGTTAAAACTGCAATATCTGCTGCAATCACAAAAAAAGAATTACAGACCAGAATAAAAGAAAGAAAACCCGCTTTAAACACAAAAACTCCTTATTTTGAAATAAGATTAAACACCCTTAAATAAAATATTTAGCGCTTCAATTGCAAACCGTTTTTTGATCATCAAATGGCTTATTATTGATAATATTCTTCTTTAACAACCGGAATAATTTGCACGAGTGACACGAGGGCAAAGTGTCGAATTCACTCGAGCAAATGTTCTTTTTTACTCAAGGACTAGTCTCCGCCGCGCGGGGTTCCATCGACGCAAAAAATTCTGCTGAATCATAAGGGTATCCTCGCTATTTTTATAGATAAGAGCGTATCCATTTTTCTCTAGATAATCACAGCAATGTTTATATTTTTCTCCAACTACAAAAACACCATCTGCGTGTTTATGTTCAAAAAGAATTACTTTGGGTTTAATTTTATCAAAATTGATAGATTGCAAAATAACTACATCATGCCCTTCTGTATCTATATGCAATAAATCAACCTCATTGAACCTATATTTGTTAATAATATCCTGAAAAGTCAAACATTTTTTTGTGAATTTTTTTACCTCAATTCCTGGTAGATGAACGCCAGCGTGTGCACTATTAACTGATCCCAATTGACTAACCCACGACGGAAGACCTGGAGATTGAACATCTTCCTCATCAAAATAATAAAAATCTACTATTTCATTACTATCCGAGATAATTTCATTTTCAAAAAAGACGCCGGAAACATTTTTATAGTTCATTTTCAATCGCTCAAAAAGATAGGGTATAGGTTCAATTAAAACCCCCTTCCATTGATACTTGTTTACTAAGGAAAAAATAGGATCATTTATAGTGTTCCCTTCGTGTGAACCTATCTGAATAAATGTAATCGACTGGTTTTTAAATATTTTTTCCAGCTCTGTAGAAGGAGACGAGAAAAGATCTGACGCCAAAAACAAAAACAGAACAAACAAATTAAACAAAGGCACGCTCCTCTCCTGGTTTTTGATTAATTCTTTATAAATATTAACCACACTCGACTATACTTGCAACGTTATTCCTACAAATTTTTCATATCTACATAAAAATATTGCTTGTTTAGCCATTTTTTGGCAGATTTAATTCATAATCAAAATTGGCATCCTTACCCCAAGGAAAAAATCATGGCCCGCTCTTCTTTTATTTTTAAAAATGCTTGCTTTATACTGACAGTGCTAGGAGCAAATGCATTTCCGAAGACCAATTTTGTCATAACAAATCGATTGACATTGAACGAATCCGGGGCCGATAATGTTAGAATAATGTCGTTTTACATTGACTACAAAAAAGCAAGCAGCGAATTGTGTTGGATTGGTGCCAAATATGACACAGATAAATCATCACAAAGATACAACGCTTCAAACCAAAGATACTCTCATCCATATACGCTGTTTTATAATTCAATATTTAGGGACAAAAAAGATGCAAATCTTGTTATAGCCGAATTAGGAATACTTGAGGGAGCGTCTTTATTAATGTGGAGAGATTTCTTCAAGAATGCGAGTATCTATGGATTTGAATATTTCCCCGATTTAATCAATTCATTTAAGCAGAAATTCGACAACACTCGAATTACACTTGCTGAAGTGAATGTACATTCACAACCAAGTATCGTAAATGCATTTCAGTCCTCAGGCATGCAATATGATCTTATAATTGACGATACCACCCATCAATTCGAAGATCAATTGCGTTTCATCGAAACCACGCATCAATATGTCAAGCCCGGGGGAATGATTATCGTCGAAGATATATATTATAAAATCCATAAGGAGCAAGATTATATCGACAGGCTAAAACCCATTCTGAATATATTTCAAGACTATTACTTTATCACAATGGATCATTTAAATAAAAATTCTGTAGGGCATGATAATGACAAATTACTTGTGTTAGTGAAAGCGGGAGCTGAGCCGATCTTTAAAAACAAAAAGAAAATGACGATTATCACACCCTGTATATGCCCCTCAAATCTGCTTAAAGTAAAAGACTCAATAGATTTTAATTACGTAGATGAGTGGATCATTGTATACGATGGCAACACACTATCTGAAAATCCACATCTTTTTGCTAATGAGGATAATGCCAAAATTAAAGAATACATTCACCTAAGCGAAGGAAAACATGGAAATCCTCAAAGAAACTATGCTCTCGATCATATTAAAAACGAAAACACTTATTTGTATTTTTTAAATGACAATAATGCAATACACAAAGATCTGTATAAACTCCTAGATATCATCGATGACGGCTATATGTACACGTTCAATCACGAAGACAAGCTCAATCATATCGACATTGCGACGTTTTTAATTGATTTTAAGCTGTGTAAGACTCTCCGCTGGAATTTAAATAGTTATGTAGCAGATAGAATTTACATGTCTGAATGCCAATTGCAAAACACTGATAAGTGGATTTGCGTGAATAACACCCTGTCTTTTTACAATAAAAACAGGAGTCGTTAGGTTTTAGACTCGTCTTCTCCTTTTGAACATCTTTTATCTATTGTAGACAATCTCTACAAAAATGCGGAGATAAAACCAGATAAATTTAAATTAAACCGCATAAGATTTGTATGACTCTAAGTTTTCTAAACAAACGGAATTTTTTATGAAATCAAAAATATTTGTCGCCGTGTTAGTCTTTCTATCTCTAGGCCAAGCCTACTCCACAGAACTAAATGATGTTTTGCCCGATCCTTATCCTGAAGTATATCAAAACGTTACTGTGCTTCCTTTTGACCCCCATGGTTGGTATGGGCACCATGCGGTATTTCGAAAATTAATTAGAAAAAGCAGAGCAAAGGTTGCAATAGAAGTTGGTTCTTGGCTCGGAGCCTCAACCAGAGATATTGCCAAATTACTCCCTGGTAACGGAGTTGTATATGCAGTAGACACGTGGAAAGGATCTGTTGAACATCAACCAGGAGAACCTTATACTCATCCAGCAATACATTATTTATTTCAGCAGTTTTTATCTAACGTGATTCACGAAGGGCTTCAGGGGAAAATTATTCCAGTGAGAGCCGCGAGCATTGAAGCTGCTGAAAGATTAGCTCAACTTAACATCAAGGCTGATTTTATCTATATGGATGCAGCTCACGATTATAATTCAGTATATCAAGATTTAAGGGCGTGGTACCCGTTTCTTAGAGAAGGTGGTATCTTTTGTGGAGATGATTATACATGGCCAGGTGTGGCCCAGGCCGTGCAACAATTCGCTCAAGAAAATAATCTGCATATCACTGCAGATTATTTATGGAGATTAGTAAGAAAAAACTAACAGGTAAAAGCTTGCAAAATTTTTGCTTCAGCGAAGTTTTGCAAGCGCTTCAGAGTTTTTTCATCTAATTAATCATTAACTCAGTGTGGTTTACTCTAAGATGAAATTTATCTGCTTTACTATTATTTTTTCTGTATGTGCCCATGCCGGGTGGATGGAGGAGCAAATTGCCAAAGATTTTGCTTCTTTTGATAAGACTAAAATGGTGCATGTACATGGGCACATGCACGTAGGGTATCAGATCAGAGATAGGCAAATTTTCGTTAGAAATGCATTGAAGCATGAGAGATGCCAGGCCGTCACGAATGCTTTGATAGAGTTAAGCAGGGATTACACACTTCCAGATTGTGAGTTTGTTGTTTGTTTGGAGGATACTTGCGAGAGCGCTGCTTTTGTTTTTGCTAAAGAGCGCGGAGGGAAGGGAGTTTTAATTCCTGATTTTGAGGCGCTTGGGGGATATGAGGGGGTGCGCAAAGAAGTGGAAAGCGGCAATCGGAGGTTTCCATGGGGGAGGAAGGTGAATTGTGCCGTTTGGCGCGGAGGAAGCTCGGGGGCTTTGCGGCTTAAGCTTGTGGAGGTTTCGTTGAAAGAGCCGCGTGTGGTTGATGCGAGACTGAATCGGATTGTGCAAGTTGATTGGGATACAAAGAGGGAATTCATTAAGAAGGGGTATTTTGGGAGCTGTATGCTGTTACAAGATCATTTGAAGTATAAGTATCAGGTGTTGGCAGATGGCAACACGTGCGCTTATTCTAAGGCCTTTTGGGGATGGTTTTGCAACTCGGTTGTGTTTAAGCAGGAGTCGAAAAATATTCAGTGGTATTATGGGGAGCTTATGCCGTATGTCCATTATATTCCGGTTGAGGAAGATTTTAGTGATTTGGTGGATAAGATTAGATGGGCAGATGAGCACGAGGAGGAAGTGAGGGGGATTGTTGAAAATGCTAATTCTTTCGCTCAAAAAAACCTTTCTCATAAAGAAGTCCTCCGTTATTTTTATTTAGTGTTGAAACAATATTCTAGTCTTTAGTAATATTTCACGTTTAAACGAGGGGAAATATGACAGACCTAGCAGACAATAACTTGGTGCGATTTAAAAATATTTCTAAGAAGAAGGAGGCGATTTACGCCAACTTTAAGGTTAAAGGAGTTAAAGGAGGGGTAAACTTTTCCGCCTCTATTTCTGTCGACATTTCTGCGGCTGAAGTGCATGCGGGCGATGTGCTGGAAAAAATCATCGAAGAATGCGCGCGGATTGGGGTAAAAGAGTTTGCCAAAGCAGAGTTTCAGTTCGAAGGGTTATCATCTATTTAGTTTTTTATCTGGGCGTAGCGCAGCTTGGCTAGCGCGTTTGCATGGGGTGCAAGAGGTCGGTGGTTCGAATCCACTCGCCCAGATATTTCTTTTGTGGAAAATGTTGTTCACTGAGTGTTCAGGGGTTGAAGAGGGATCGGGGATTGGGGGTTTTGAGGAGAGTTGTGAGAGTTTGGTTGACATGTTGTGAACAGGTGGTTTTAATAGAGAAAAGGGGTGGCTTGTGAACACTTCCACACTCTTCTAAGAAGAATCTTATTCTTATATATATTATATTCTCTTAAGAAAACGAGGTGTTGAAATGGAAGAGTTTTTTGATTTGACCTCTTTTGAACATAAGGCTTTGTTTGAAGGTGGACGGGTTTGGGATGCTTTGAAAAATTTGATGAAGTATTTGGAGTCTCAGAGGTTGGGAATTATTTTGGGAGAAGTTTCTCCGCAGGCTTATTTGATTAAGCCGGAACTTATTTCTATTGGGAAAGGAAGCAGGGTTGAGGCGGGGGCCTACATTGAAGGTCCGTGTGTTGTTGGAGAAAACTGTGAAATACGACATGGGGCTTATGTGCGTGGCGGAGTGGTTACGGGCAATCATTGTGTGATTGGGCACGCAACTGAGGTAAAACATTCGATCTTTTTAAACGGGGCGAAGGCGGGGCATTTTAATTATGTTGGTGACTCGATATTGGGTAATGGGGTGAATTTGGGGGCTGGGTCTAAGCTTGCGAATTTGCGGTTAGATGAAAAAGAGATAATTATATATTTAAATAATGAGCGAATTGGGACGGGTTTGACGAAATTAGGGGCAATTATAGGCGATGGGGCTAGTTTAGGTTGCAATTGTGTAACAAATCCTGGGACAATAATTGGAAAAATGGCATTCTGTTTACCCTGCACAAGTATAAAAGGATACATGAAATGACAAGCCTACACACACAATCTAAGTCTTCTCAATTTTTTTATCACCGAGATAAAATCGAACAGGAAATTGCCAAAAGTATCAGCGGTTTTGGGGAAAAGACCAAGCTGCGCGACGCGTGTGAATATGCTCTGACTAATGGGGGTAAGAGGTTTCGGCCGTTGATTGTTGTGATGGTGGCGGAGGCCTTGGAGCATGGACTTAATGTTTATCCAGCGGCTCTTTCTGTCGAGTTTTTTCATACAGCCTCTTTGATCGCTGACGATCTTCCTTGCATGGATAATGATGATGAAAGAAGGGATAAGCCTTCTGTTCATAAGGTTTACGGGGAATCGATTGCGCTGCTTTCAAGCTATGCACTCATCACGGCTGCTTTTGAAAAAATTTATACTAATTCTAAGGTGATGAAGGAAGCAAACACCCACTTTTCGGTCTTGAGTGATCATGCTTGTGTTTTGGCTCTGGAAGGTGCGACACGGTGTGCGGGCATCTTAGGGGCTACCGGCGGTCAGTTTTTAGATTTGTTTCCCCCTGCTCACAGTCTTGAGACTCTCAAGCAGATCATTTACAAAAAGACCGTGACCCTTTTCGAGGTTTCCTTTATTTTTGGTTGGGTTTTTGGTGGAGGAGACATTAGTAAAGTTGAACAAGTGAAAAAAGTTGCTTATCATTTGGGGATGGCATTTCAGATTGCCGACGATCTTGGCGATGTTGCGCAAGACGAGAATCGTCAAAACGAAATGAATATGGCCCGTTTTATTGGCAAAGAAAAGGCCTTGTTTGTGTTCGATGATGAGATGCGTCAGTTCAAAGAGACCTTAAAGGATTTGGGCCTGTACACGCAGTCCTTGCTCAAAATGAGCGACATGCTCGTTCAGTATGCTGTGGTTAATGCAAGAAGTTAGAGCGAGCAAAAGATTTTTGCTCGCTCTGTTGGGTTTATTCGGTGAGTTCTGCGGCGATGGCTGCAGTGTCTGTTTTGGTGGGTGAGACGGCGTTTTCGGCGTGTTTTGCGATGATTTGTTTTTCGATTTCATCGGCGAGCTTGGGGTTCTTTTTGAGCTCTTCGCGGGCAGCTTCGCGGCCTTGGCCGAGGCGGTTGGTGTTGAAGCTGAGCCAGGTCCCTTTTTTGTCTACGATGCCCAGGTCAACGCCCATGTCTAGGAGAGAGCCGAGACGGGAGATCCCCTCGTTGAAGAGGATGTCGAATTCGGCGGTTTGGAAGGGGGGCGCCATTTTGTTTTTTACAACTTTTACTTTCACTCGGTTGCCGATGTCTGCTGCACCCTCTGCCCCTTTAATGCCTCCGATACGGCGGATGTCCATCCGTATTGAGGAGTAGAACTTGAGGGCTCTGCCGCCGGTTGTTGTTTCTGGGTTGCCGAACATGACGCCGATTTTTTCCCGGATCTGGTTGATGAAGACTGCGCAGGTGTTGCTTTTGGAAAGGGTTGCGGTGAGTTTGCGGAGGGCCTGTGACATCATGCGCGCTTGGAGGCCCATGTGTGAGTCGCCGATCTCCCCCTCGAGTTCGTTTTTGGGAACAAGGGCGGCAACAGAGTCAATGACAATGACGTCGACGGCATTGGATCTTGCGAGCATCTCTGCGATGTTGAGCGCGTCTTCGCCGCAATCGGGTTGGGAGATCATGAGGTCGTCGAGGTTGACGCCTATTTTTGCCGCATAGCCGGGGTCTAGTGCGTGTTCTGCGTCGATGTAGGCTGCGAGGCCTCCATTTTTTTGTGCGTTGGCAACGATGTGCGTAGCTAGGGTGGACTTACCTGATGATTCTGGGCCGTAGATCTCGATAATTCTCCCTCTGGGTACGCCGCCGATGCCCAGGGCGATATCGAGAGCCGGAGCTCCTGTTTTAATGACGCTGATTTCTCTTGTGGAAGAGTGTTTGCCAAGAGTCATGATTGTTCCTTCACCAAATTGCTTTTCAATATGTGAAACGGCAAGCTCTAGGGCTTTTTTCTTTGCGGTATCGTTTTGTGACATGAAATACTCCTTGTTTCCTTGAGCTCCAGTCTAATGGATTGCAAAAGAAATTGCAATTTCTTAATGTGAGTCTATGAAGGCAAAAAAAGTTTCTGAGACAGCTGTGCACGACCACACTTATAAAATTTTCCCCAACGATCTCAATTCGTATGGAACTGTGTTTGGAGGTCTTGTCATGGCAATATTAGACCGGACGGCCCTTGTAGTTGCAGAAAGGCACAGCGGCAGCACGTGCGTGACAGCATCAGTTGATTCGATGCACTTCCTTGCGCCTGCAGTGGGCGGCGACATCCTCCTTTTTAGAGCTTCGATCAACCGCAGTTGGCGCACCTCTATGGAAGTGGGGGTGAAAGTGGTTGCTGAACATTATAAAACAGGCGAGCATCGCCATATCTTATCCGCCTATTTTACTTTTGTGGCCGTTGATGAAAACCGCAAGCCTATAGAGGTCCCTCAAGTGATTCCCGAAACCCCCATCGAAAAGCGGCGCTTCGAAGAAGCCAACATCCGCCGCACAGCCCGCAAGCGCGAGGCGGAAGAGCGGCGCAAGCGGCGCGCAGAAGAGAAATAATTAGCCTCTTGCGTATTTTTGTTAAATAAATTAGAATTATGGGTATTGGGTCGGGGGTTCCCGATCGTCATGGGTCGGGGGTTCCTGGCCGGCATAGAGCCTCGACAACTGTCGGGGCTTTATGCTTTCTAGATGATACACTTTTTCTTTAATGATATCGAAAGCCTTATTAGGCTGGTCTTTTTTAATTAGATGTCTTGCTATAGGGTGGGCAACGAGGTCTGCAAGTTGAAGGCCATAATTGTTTGTTTTTTTATTTGCAAATTGTATGTCAAAGGGGAGGGTTCCTTCTATTAGATTGCCTAAATTAGCAATTTTTTTAAATTCCAAGTGGAGTTCTTTATCTTCTTTTAATCCTCTGTTTTCAAAAACAATATGAGTTAAATGCTTTGATTGATCTAGACTTTCTAGAAAGTGATAAGTCTGTTCCATGCAAGAAGCTAAAGCAAGAAAGTAAGGATTTTGATGTCTTTCAAGTTCGTTTTTATTAATAGCCGCTGGGATAATGGTAAAGGGGATGGATCTGATGATTTCATTGAGCCTATTTAGGAAAATTCTTCTTATTTCTTCGTCAACGAGAAAATTAAAATCATTGATCTGTTTTCGGATTTCAGAGCTATGCAGTATTGGAAGATCGTGTCCCCAAAAGTCGAATTTAAGTTTTGCGAGAGATTGTTTTGCAATAGAATAATAGTCTGTTTTTTTAAAAATGCAAAAAACCAAGACGAATATTGCAGTGTCGGGTGTTATTCGTGTTAACCCTGTGTCTCCACTTTCATCTGCGTAGATGATATATTCGCTGAAGCTTGCTCTGTGCATAGCTAAAAAATACTATGCTTGTGTGTGGAAATATTCAAGTTGTTTTTGGGGCAGAGAAAAATGTATAGTAGGGATTTTGGAGGGGGAGAGTGATGCGGGTTTTGGCGGGGGATATTGGGGGGACGAAGACTCATCTGGCGCTGTATGCGGTTGATGGGGCTTCCAAGTTGGAGAGGGAGGAGAAGTTTGTAAGTAAGGACTACCCTTCTTTGCTTGAAATTGTGAAGTTGTTTTTGGATGAGGAAAAGGAGAAGGTGGATGGGGCGTGTTTTGGGGTTGCGGGGCCTGTGAGGGAGGGGAAGTGTAAGGCAACGAATTTGGCGTGGATGATTGATGTAGAGGAATTGAGAAAGGAGCTGAAGACAGATGCGGCATGGTTGATCAATGATATTGAGGCAGATTGCTGGGGAATTAATGCGTTGAAGGAGGAAGATTTTTTTGTTATTAATAAGGGGGAGAAGCAGGAGGGCAATCGCGCGATTGTGGCTGCGGGAACTGGGCTTGGAGAAGGGGGAATGTATTGGGATGGGAAGAGCCACTGCCCTTTTGCTTGCGAAGGTGGTCATGTTGATTTTGCTCCGAGGGATGAGATGGAGATGGAGTTGTTGAGGTTTTTAAAGAGGCTGCATAAACATGTTTCTTATGAGAGGGTTGTTTGCGGTGGGGGGCTTTATCTGTTGTACAGGTTTTTAACGGACATGAGACTGGAAAACCCTTCGGAGGAGTTAACGGCGGAGTTTGCTTTGAAAAGTCCGGCGTCGGTGATTTCTGAAAAGGCGTTGAAAGGGCAAGATAAGGCGTGCGTTAGGGCGCTTGAATGGTTTATGTCAATATATGCAAGTGAATGTGGAAATGTGGCATTGAAGTTTCTTGCATTGGGAGGAGTTTATTTGGGCGGAGGGATTGCTCCAAAGAATTTAAAAGCGATAAATCCTGAAACTTTTATGAAATCGTTTAGCGCAAAGGGAAGATTTGCTGAGCTTCTTTCTAGTATCCCCGTAAAAGTGATCTTAAAAGATGATAGCGGCATCCATGGCGCTGTCCAGTACGTAGTTAGGTTAATAGCTCAGACAGGTCGATGATGCGCGCAAAGTAGCCGCTATCAACTCTTCGTGTGATTATTAGCGAGATAAAGATTTTAGGGCCTACCAAAGCGAGCGCATTTCGGGGTGCCATCTGCGGACGACGAAGTCGGACGGGGTGTCCCAGGAGTCGGCGGGGGTTTTTGTTTGGAGCACTTCATCGAGGCGCTCTTTCAAGGAGGTTTTGACGACGCCGAAGCCGGGTCTGCTTTCGATGGCGAGGGTGGAATCGAGGACGATGATCGTGTGCCCTTTCCAAACGATCAGATCGAGGGGTTTTAATTGGGAAATAATGTCTTTGCCTGCAATTTTTACGGGGAGTCCGTAGTTTATAAGCTGGGAGGTGTTGCGCGGTGTGGCTCCGTCGGTTATTTCGTAGAGAAGGCCTGAGCAGTCGACCCCTTTCATGGACCAGATTGTTTCAATATGGGGATCGACGGGCTTGGTGGGAGGATAAAATTCAAGCATTTCGGGGATCCCTTTGCTATAGTTACCGCCCCAAACATAGGGGAGGCCTAGGAGTGTTTCTAGACGGGTGATTAATTTTTCTGCTTTGGGAGTTCTGACGACTCTTTCGGGTGTGGTGTCTCGGGCATTTTCTAAAAAACGGGCGTCAATAAAAAGCTTGCCAGCAATATATTCAGATGACACAATGCTGTATATTCCCCTGCTTGAACGGCCCGTGATTTTGACTTTGGTTTCTGGGAGAAAAATGGTTTCAAGCGGCCTAAAAAGACCCTGGTCGTCAAGCGGAAGCGAGACTCCGTCTTCGCCGCCGAAGAGCTTTTGAAAATCGGGGGAATTTAATACGGGTGTCGGAGCGATGGTTTTTGCAAAATCGCCACACTCAAAGTGATACATAAAGAAAGGTTAAACTATATGCGTTTTTTTTCCTATCTGATTTCTTTAGTAATTATCCTCACAGCTTGCGATGAGCCTTGCCACCGTTGCAAATCTGACCATGTTGTGCGGATTAATCTTGGCGGAGAGCCTCAAAGTTTGGATCCACGGAAAGCCAAGGATTTGGGTTGTCATACACTAATGCGGATGGTTTTTGAAGGTCTTGCGCGCATTAATTTAGAAGAAAAAACAGAGCTTGCCCTTGCAAAATCTGTCGAAGTTTCTGATGATTTAAAAACATACACTTTTCATTTAAAACACACACAGTGGTCTAATGGAGATCCTGTCACAGCGTCTGACTTTGAATACGCTTGGAAAAAAGTCCTCTCCCCAAGTTTTCCCAGTGATAATGCCTTTCAACTTTATGTGATAAAAAACGGAAAAGAAGCCAAACAGGGAATGTGTTCATTAGATGCAGTAGGAGTGCGTGCGGTAAATCCCTTAACACTCCAAGTAGAACTTGAAAATCCTACTCCTTATTTTATGGATCTTTTGGCCTTTCCTATATTTTTCCCTGTAAATATGAGGGTCGATGTGGAGACTCCAGCCTGGTGTACGAAGTGTGAAACGTTTGTTAGCAATGGGCCCTTCTCTTTAAAGAAATGGGAACACCAAGACTTTATCGAGGTGAAGAAAAATCAAAAATATTGGGATGCAGAGCATGTGCAGCTCTCTCACATTTTGCTGACGATGGTAAAAGGGGAAACAGAGTTCATGATGTTTGAGAAAAATGAACTTGATTGGGCGGGCTCTCCTTTAACAATTCTTCCTCTTGACGCTCTTCCTAGGTTGCGCGAACAAAACACGTTAAAGGTCAAACCAGCGCTTGCGACCTATTTTTTAAGGGTGAATACAGAAAAATTCCCACTTAATTCTATAAATTTACGAAAAGCCTTAGCTGTTGCCATCGACAGGGAAAGTCTTTTGGGAAACATCACTTACGGAAGTCAAATTCCTGCTACAAGCCTCGTCCCTCCGGGCATTAGTCTGCAAAAGGAACCTTATTTTAATGATGGGGATTTGGTGCAAGCAAGAGAATTATTCGATGCAGCATTGGAAGAGCTTCAAATCACGAAAGAAAATTTCCCGAAAGTCACTTTATTTTATAAAAATAGTGAGAGAAGTCATTTAATTGCCCAGGCTATTGTCGATCAATGGCACAAGGTTTTTGGTGTTCGTATAGGCCTTGAAGCGAATGAGGGAAAGGTTTATTTCACTAGAGTGGCGAAACAGGATTATGATTTGGCTAGCTGCGATTGGTATGCCGATTTTAGCGATCCGGTGAATTTTCTAGAGATTTTTAAAACCAAAAAAACCGGGTCAAACAATACTGGGTGGGAAAGTGAAGAGTTTTCTTATCTCATTAATCAATCGCATAGCGCTTCTGGGGAAGTGCGCAGGGAGCTCCTCCAAGAATCTGAGAAATGTCTCCTCGATGCGATGCCAATTATTCCCTTATTTTATTACACTATGCTATATACCCAAAATGAGAGGATCCAAGATGTCGCGGTCTCTTCGATGGGAACGATCGATTTCAAATGGGCATCCTTCAAGGATATAAAATGAGGTTTTTATTTTTTCTTTTGAGTCCTTTACTTGCGTGTGCCGGGGTCCATTTAATTAATGACAGCCCTTACACTCTTCGAGTTGTGATCCAAGGGTATGATGGGACCTATCTCGGAGAGATGATCATACAGCCGCAGCATTTGTCAGACTGGTCTGATTCCTTTGGAACAATGGGACGCTATGGCCCTGGAACAAAGCAGGGAAATATGAGCCGCGTTCCTTACACTATACTTTGGTATTGTCTTGAGAGTGAAGAGGGGGATGAATATTCCATCTGCACAGGGGTTGCCACTGGATCTACCGTCACTGCTCAGGGCTGTAGCGGACGGCGTATGTGCAAGCCCAAAAAGAAACCCGGGACATCTAACAATCCTCAGGAGTCAGAAGGACTCTTGGATGAAAACAACGGTTTTCCTGTCCAGGAACAAGGTTCAATCCTGCCCGGCCAGTAGACCTATTTCTGTTAGCCAAAGGGAGGATTTTGGGTGCTTCCCTTTAACGGCTGCCCTGAGTTTTTCTCGGAGCAATTGACAAACAGGACCTGGCTTTCCATCTTGTGAGATGACCCTTCTATCTACCGACTCTGCAAAGGTGACTTGTGCTGCCGTTCCTGTAACGATAAGCTCATCACAAGTATAAATCATTGAGCGGTCAATCCTCTCTGCACGAACTTTGATCCCCTCTTCCTCAAGAAAATCGATCACGCAGCGCCTGGTGACCCCTTCGAGCATGGCCGAGCCGGTTTCAGGCATGATAACTTCCCCTCGCATAACAAGAAAAATATTTGCTGCGCTGGCCTCGACCACATTCCCTTGATCATCCATCATCAATCCATCATCGAACCCATTTTGGTTTGCGTCAGATCTCGCTAGTGCTGAATTGACGTAGCTGCCCCCTGCTTTGGCTTTCGTTGGGATAGCGGCATCTGAGATTTTTCTCCAACTTGAAATCATGAGACGCAGACCTCTAGAGGGGTCGTAATAATGTTCCAAAGGGATCATGTAAATCGCTAGCTGAAAATCAATTTCAAAACAGGGTGTGAGGTATTGATCTTCAGAATAGAAGAAGGGGCGGATGTAGAAATCGGTTTGAGGAGCATTCGCTTTAATAAGTTCAATCACAATTGTCTCAAATTCTTCCCAGGACATTTGAGTTTTTATTCCTAAAGTTTTGGTTGCATTGATCAGCCTGTCAAAGTGATCCTTCAATCTAAATACTTTTGCGTTGCCAGATTCATAATATCCGCGAATCCCTCCAAAGCAGCTTGTCCCATACTGGAAGCTATGGCTTGCGATGCTAATCGTAGCCTCTTGCGCCGGGACCATTTTCCCATGAAAGTAGGCAAATTTTAATAATTCATCTTTAGCCATAAATCACTCGTCCGTTACGCACCCCAGACTAGCTGAGGTGACATTTTTAATATATTTATAGAGGGTGCCTCGCTCGGCCCTGTAAGGGGGCATTTTCCACCGAGACTTTCGGGCTGCAAGTTCTTGCTCGGAAAGATCGGCATGGATGGTGTTTTTTGTCGCATCAATCGTAATGATATCTCCATCTTTCAGGAGGGCAATGGGTCCGCCTACTTGAGCTTCAGGAGAGATATGGCCAACGATAAATCCGTGAGAGCCTCCCGAGAAGCGCCCATCCGTAATGAGAGCAACATCTTTTCCGAGCCCAAGGCCCATTATGAGCGAAGTGGGTTTTAGCATTTCAGGCATTCCGGGTCCCCCCTTGGGGCCTTCGTAGCGGATGACAATTACATCCCCCTTCTTGATCTGTGATAAAGCCGTGGCCATAGCGCTTTCAGAATCAAAAATCCGGGCAGGTCCTTTGAAAGAAAGACCCTCTTTTCCTGTAATTTTTGCAACGGCCCCTTCTGGCGCCACATTTCCCCTGAGGATATGAAAATGACCTTTGGGTTTAATGGGGTTAGAAAATGAGTGGATCACTTGTTGCCCAGCGGCGAGTTCAGGAAGCGGAGCCAAGTTTTCAGCTAGTGTTTTTCCTGTTACAGTCAAACAATCTCCATGGAGAAGTCCCTCTTTAAGAAGGAGCTTTAATACTGCGGGTAGTCCCCCGATGAGATGGAGGTCTTTCATGGCGTATTTTCCGCTGGGCCTAAAGTCAGAGAGGAGAGGAACCTTATCATTAATGGCGGAGAAGTCGTTCAATGACAAATTTACACCTACAGCGCGGGAGATCGCAATCAGATGCAAGATCATGTTCGTTGAGCCGCCGAGTGCAGTCGTGGTAACAATCGCATTTTCAAAAGCCTTGCGCGTCATGATCTGTCTAGGTCTGATATCTTTTTCTAATAAATGTTTAATTGCGCTACCCGCCTTTAGGCATTCTTCTAATTTTGCAGGATCTGCTGCAGGTGTTGAGGCGCTGTAGGGAAGGGTGAGCCCCATCGCTTCCATGGCGGAGGCCATTGTATTGGCCGTGTACATTCCCCCGCAGGCGCCAGCCCCAGGACAAGCATTCTTGATGATCTCTTTCCTCTCTTCCTCAGAGATCGTGTGAGCGAGGTATTGCCCATAGCTTTGGAAAGCAGAAACAATGTCGATAGCCTCTTTTCCTATGCAACCTGTGTTGATCGTTCCTCCATAGATGATGAGAGCGGGTCTGTTTAGCCTTGCAATGGCAAGCATTGCCCCCGGCATATTCTTATCACATCCGGGAATCGCAATGCAGGCATCGTACCAATGGGCTCCCATCACCGTTTCAATCGAATCGGCAATTAAATCGCGGGATTGGAGAGAATATCTCATTCCGTCCGTGCCCATAGAAATACCATCGCTGACGCCGATCGTATTAAAACGCATTCCAACGAGGCCCGCTTCTTGAACTCCCTTTTTTACGAAATTCGCGAGCTCCATCAAATGCATATTGCATGTGTTGCCTTCATACCACATGCTTGCGATCCCCACCTCGGCTTTACTCATGTCTGCTTCGGTAAGACCCGTGCCATAGAGCATCGCCTGGGAGGCTCCCTGAGACTTATCTTCTGTGATGTGACAGCTATAACTATTCAGTTTATTTTTCATATTATTCTAACCTCACTTCGCAGGCCGATTTGCCTGGCGGGATCATCGGAAAAACATTGTCCTCTTTTTCTACGACAGCTTCCAAGAGATAGGCCTCTTTGGATGCGAGCATTTCTGCTATAGCCTCACTTAAATCTTGCCGCTCGGTCAGTTTGCGCGCGCGTATGCCGTAGGCTTCAGCGATTTTTATAAAATCGGGGTTGTGCATTTCGGTGAAGGAGTATCTCTCTTCAAAGAAAAGCTCTTGCCATTGCCTCACCATTCCGAGATATTGGTTGTTTAAAATCAAAATTTTTACAGGCAATTTTTCTTGAGAGATCACCCCCAATTCTTGAAGGGTCATTTGAAACCCCCCATCTCCAATCACAGCGATCACTTCGCGGTCAGGAGCGCCAAACTTTGCTCCAATCGCAGCAGGGAGGGCAAATCCCATCGTGCCGAGCCCCCCTGAGGTGATATGAGAATTAGTGGTCATAAAATTTAAATAGCGAGCAGCAACCATTTGGTGCTGGCCAACGTCGGTCACAATAATTGCCGCGCCTTTGTTTTTTTGAGAAAGGCAATGGATAACTTCTCCCATTTTCAATTTTCCTTTTGTCGGGTTGAGTTCGTGTTTAATGACTTTTTCATATTCAAGTTCATGGCAGTGTTTAAATTTCTCCATCCACGTAGGATGGCTATGGGAATGTACCAAGGGAAGTAATGCTTGCAGGGCGTCTTTTGCATCGGCAAGAATGGGGACTGCTGCTTTCACGTTCTTATCCAGCTCAGATTGATCGATATCGATATGGATGATTTTTGCTTGTTTGGCGTAGTTCCCGAGAGCTCCGGTTACCCGATCATCAAAACGCATGCCCACAGCTAAAATCACATCGGCCTCATTGGTCAATACATTGGGCCCATAATTTCCGTGCATCCCCAACATTCCAACATGGAGGGGATGATTCGTGGGTAAAGCAGATAAACCCAAAAGGGTGCTCGCTATGGGGATATGGGCTTTTTCCGCGAGCTCCTTGACTTCTTTTTCTGCTCCAGAGATTAAAACTCCATGCCCAACGAGGAGATAAGGCCTGGAAGATTGGTTCAATAGATCGGCAGCCATTTGAACAGCTAAAGGATCAAGCTTGAGGAGCTCGCTCCGCTTTTCTTCGTATTTGGGGTAAGAAAAGTCGAGCATCCCGAGCTGTGCATCTTTTGTGATGTCGATGACAACGGGTCCCGGCCTACCGCTTTTTGCTATATAAAATGCTTTTGCAAAACAAGAGGGGATCTGCTCAGCAGAAGTGATTTGAACACACCATTTTGCTACTGGCACCGTCATACTCATGATATCAGCTTCTTGAAAAGCATCTGTTCCCAAAAAGGGGCTGGCCACTTGCCCGGTGATGCAGACAAGCGGAACAGAATCCATCATGGCGTCGGTGATCCCAGTGATGAGATTTGTCGCTCCCGGTCCCGACGTGGCTATGCAAACGCCTAGTTTTCCACACGCTCTCGCATACCCTTCGGCCGCGTGAGCCGCACCCTGTTCGTGTCTTACAAGAACATGATGGACCTGATCCTTTACATGATACAATGCATCATAGAGGGGCATAATCGCCCCGCCAGGGTAGCCGAAGACGACCTCCACTTTTTCGCGGAGTAATATCTCCATAATTGCTTGGGAGCCGTTCATCTTCATGCGTTTTCAGGACGCAAGGATCGAACAAAACGACCTACTTGCCAAATTTCCGCCTCTGACATTTTTTCTAGCTCCTGATTTAAATGTTTCTTGTAATCCTCACGGCTATTTGCCTCGATCACAACCTTGGCCTCATGGCCGCTTGAAACGCTTTCATAGAGCTCCTCAAAAACAGGAGAAAGAGCTTTTTTAAAAACGGGAAGCCAGTCTAATGCTCCTCGCTGCGCCGTTGTGGAACAGTTCCGGTACATCCAATCCATCCCTTGTTCAGCAACTAAGGGCATAAGACTTTGTGTCAACTCTTCTACAGTTTCATTGAAGGCCTCACTGGGAGAATGTCCCCGTTTTCTTAAAACATCGTATTGAGCTTCCAGCATGCCTGCCAAAGCGCCCATAAGAGCTCCCCTCTCGCCAACTAAATCGCTGTGAACTTCCTTCTCAAAAGTCGTTTCAAAAAGGGTCGCTGCGCCTATTGCTACCCCATAAGCTTTCGCTTTTTCTTCCGCTTTGCCTGTAGCATTAGAGTGGATCGCATAGCTTGCGTTGATCCCCCTCCCCTTCAAAAAATGTTGACGTACGCTCCGTCCCGAACCTTTGGGGGCAACCAGAACGACATCGACATCCTTAGGAGGAACTATCCGCGTCTGTTCAGAGAATGCAACCGCAAATCCATGAGAAAAAAGGAGGGTTTTTTCTCCTGTTAGCATTTTCTCTAATGTAGGCCAAAACTGCATTTGCCCAGCATCTGAGAGAAGATACACGAGAAAAGATCCCTTTTGACACGCTTCCTCAAGAGGAAAGAGGGAAACTCCCGGCTCCCATCCGTCTTCAACTGCTTTATCCCAAGAAGGGGTATTTTCTCGCTGTCCGACAATAACATGGAATCCATTGTCGCGCAGGTTGAGCGCTTGGGCAGGCCCTTGGACCCCATATCCCAGTACGGCAATGCATTCGTTGCCTAACACTTCTTTGGCATTTGCCATTGAAAATTGATTAGGAGTTACAAAATTTTCCGGAACAAGTTCTTCTTTATTCATCTTAATTCTCCAGTTTTTTACTATTAAAATACTAACTCATACATTTGAGCATCTTCTTTTGGCTCTTCTTCCAGCAACTTTAAATCTAGATCAAGCAAGTCAATACACTTTCTCATTTGCTTAACAAGCCATTGAATCTGAGCAGCATCTTCCTGCAAAGTCAGGACTAAATAAGATTCCCCAGGTAAGCTGGCTTCCTTTATTTGCATATCCCGAATTTTCAAGCGTTTGCGGCTCATCAATGAAGTGAGCTTTTGCACCACGCGTAAAACATTTTCAGCTCTTGCTGTGATTACGAATGTCTTAAGCATAGCCCCTTTCTGTTTGTTCAAATTTTGCTTTCATCTATTAATCCTTTTTTTATGATCTTTTAAGGCAAAAAAAAAGCCGCCCCCCTTTCGAGGTGCGGTTCTTACTTAACCGATTTATTCTTTTTAGGAAAAATCAGTGCATAGCCCGACACCCCGGTTTAACGTGGATTATCACACCCACACTAATTCGGCTGACGACTTGATTTGCTACGCAACGATTAAGCATTTTAATACTGTCCTTTGAGTTCCGAGCTACTATTGGCTCAATTATTCATGCAATTGTACACGAGTCGCGAATTAGAGGCAAGTGCTTTCCTCATCTTGCTTGTGATGAGCATGTTGAGTATTTCCTCCTACGCACAATATCTTAACGAGCTTGGTATCTAAAGGCTGAATTTCATCTGCGCAGAGTGAAGAGCAGAGACGCAGAGGTCGCTGAGTGAGAGAGAAATCGCCTCTTTACGGAACGTACGCCGCAGAGAAAAAGAAAGTTTTAAGAAAGCAAGGGAGTCATCGTTTTAAGGTTCTTTAACTCTTTGCTTTCTTAAA